>CAYIZR010000115.1:0-4130 GCA_964367755.1 uncultured Christensenella sp.
ACATCATCGTTTACAACCTCTTCGGCTACAACTTCCTCAGCAACTACTTCTTCGTGGTAAGAAACTTCTATAGAGGTGTTTGCAAAGGGATTCGTCTTGCCATCAAAATAAAAAGGCAAAGTAATTGACGTTATGGCGGTGTTAGCAAAGGCGTCTTGAGCGATTGCTTCCAAGCTAGACGTTTGGGTTATGTTTACGGTATCAAGTATAGTGCAGCCATTAAAGGCGTCAGTAAGTATATCGACCACAGCATCGGGGATGTTAATGCTAGAAAGTGAAGTACAATTCCTAAACACACCTTCCTTAATAGAATCAACCTTAGTAGGTATTACAAAGGAAGTAAGGGAGGAGCAACCATAAAAAGTTTCCTTGCCCAAATCTGTGACATCGGAAGGGAAATCAATTATCGAAGATAGTTTGGCGCAGTTTTTGAAAGAGCTCCATCCTAAAGCTAGCATCTTATTACCGATTTCAAACTCTACTGAGAGTAGCTGTCCACAATTCATAAAAGCGTTTGCGCTAATTATCGTTATGGAAGAAGGGATATATAAGCTTGTTATATTCTTGTTACTAAAAGCGCTATCGTTTATTTTTTTGATGGGAATATTGTCATAGCCGTTGGGAAGAACAAGCATATTGGGTATTTCCTCGCCCTCTTTAGCGACAATAGAGTAATAATCGTTACCCACATCGTCGGTAGACTTATCAAAGCTAAGTTTATCAAAGCTAATATGGTTGCCCACAACGTCGAGCCACTTTGCATATAAAGTCATAGTTTTGGCAAAGACAGTTTGTTGTGTCCAATTATATGGTGTTTTTAGCTCGCTGTCGGTATGCCATCCATCAAAAGTAGCCCCTTCCTTAGTAGGGTTTGCTGGTCGGTTAATGGTTTGGTGAAGAGTGCCGGAAATGTCCGAAACCAAAGTACCCCCATTGGAATTAAACTTAATTGATAGTTTGTCGTATTTAATGGAGTATTCATATATGCCATAAACCGTTACTTGTGAAGTAATATTACTTAGGTGTGATTGGTCAAGGTCAACTTCCTTACCATCTACTATTACTACCCATTTTTTTGAGGTAATTGTCTTAGTTATACCTTCCGTATAGTTGGCATACCAGACAGGCAAGGCAGGAACATCATCGATGCTTAAACTACCTAAATAATCTACTATAATTGTTTTATGTTCTTGAGTAATGGAGTCATACTTTAATATAAAGTTTACAGAAGGGGGGCTCTTTGTAGCTTTTACCGAAAACTGCCTTTGTTTGGAAACGACTTCTTCCTTAATTATTGTAGAACAATATATAACAATAGTATACTCATAGTCTTTTTGTACCGTTATTGTACGGTTGTTTTTTACCTCTACTTCATTGTTGTTTTGGTCAAAAGCCTTAACTTTTATAGTTAAATCGTATTTTTGAGCGAACTTTTCATAATCTTTGATAGAATAAATAAGAGTATATTCTCCCTCGGGTACATCAACAACATTTTCGCATTCTATATTTAATTTTGCAAAGGAATAGTTATTGCATCCAAAAAAAATGCAAGCGCAAAGGATTATTAATAATACGGTAAACAAACTTTTTAACTTCAAGCTCATGCTCCTAATTGTAAATATGTAAGTTAATTATATCTTAAAAGTATATAATAGTAAACAGTTTGGGTAACTTAGACAAAAATTACCTGACAAAATAGACCAAAACAACCAAATAAAGCTTAGGCTGGTAAGCGGTAGAGGTTTTCTAAATAATTAGATACAAAACAAGTAAAATTGTGGATAACTATGCATAATTGTGGATAACTTTATGAATAAATGTGGATAAGTTACTAATATTACGAGTTATACACAACTATAAGCGCAGTTATGGGCACCTAAATTAAGGGTAAATTAAGGTATTTTTTTGGTAACTAAAGGATATGCAATAATAAAATTATTATTATTCTGATGCGATAAGTCAGACTATATTTTGGAGCAAAAAGGCTTAAATTAAGAAAATAAGACAATTAGTTGTATTCAATAATCAAAAAAACAGGCATAAGAAAAATTATTGATTACAAATTTAAGCATTTTAGGTCAATTGTGGTGTCCCAAAAGGGACATAAACAACACCTTTTGACAATGCGCAAAAAAATATAAAGTTTTATTGACGATTTTTAATAAAGACCTCGTCATATTTATTAAAGTCATTGACAAAACATATTTGCAAGGGTATTCTCTATTTAATGGACTATAACTTATAAATAATTGGAGAGTAGCAAAATGCGTAGTTTGATAGCTATTGGAGAAGCGCTAATTGATTTTATACCCAAAGAAAAGGGTGTGACTTTGTCGCAGGTTAATTACTTTGAAAGACACTTAGGAGGAGCGCCCACAAACGTTGCAACGGCTTATGCAATGCTTGGCGGAGAATCTAAGGTGCTAACAAAATTAGGGTTAGATGCTTTCGGCGACTACATTATATCATCATTGAAGTCAAAAAAAGTGGATACCTCATTGATACTAAGAACAGACAAAGCCAATACTTCGCTAGCCTTTGTTAGCCTTGATCAAAACGGTGACAGAGATTTTGCCTTTTACCGTAAGCCTGGCAGCGATATGCTAATAGATAAAGAAGAGTTAAAGGAAGAATACTTTTGTAACAATATTTTGCATTTTTGTTCGGTTGATTTGGTAGAATGTCCAACTAAGTATGCTCACAAAGCCGCAATAGAGTATACAAAAAAAAGTAGCGGTATAGTTTCGTTTGACCCTAATTTGCGTTTCCCGTTGTGGGATAGCAAAATAGAGCTAAAAAATACCGTTTTGGAGTTTGTTTCTTTTGCCGATATTATTAAAGTAAGTGGTGACGAAGTAGAGTTTTTGACCGATAATAGCGACATTATAAGGGGAGCAAAAATTTTATTAAATAAGGGAGCTAAGCTCTTGCTCCTTACTTTAGGCGCAGATGGAGCAATGGCGATGACTAAGGACTTTTTGGTAAAGTTTTCGGGATACAAAGTAGATAAAGTGGTAGATACCACGGGAGCAGGGGATATTTTTATTGGTTCTTTTTTATATTACTTTGAAAAGAACGCATTGGATATAAATAATCTTAAAGAAGATATGCTAAAAAAAGCTTTGCAGTTCGCTTGCAAAGCAAGCGCCTTGTCCGTTGCCGTCAAGGGCGCCAACTTTGACAGTAAAAAATTATTAGAATTTTCGGAGGGACTATGAAAGTATATAATTCCATTACAGAGTTAATAGGTAAAACGCCACTTCTTGAATTGAAAAATTATCAAAGTAAGTATAATTTAGGTGGCAGGATATTTGCCAAGTTGGAATATTTTAATCCGGCGGGAAGTGTAAAGGATAGAATAGGCTTAGCTATGATAACTGATGGTGAAGAAAGAGGGCTTATTGGTAAGAATACCGTTATTATTGAGCCTACAAGCGGCAACACAGGCATAGGACTTGCCTTAGTATGCGCAGTCAAAAAAATTCCCTTAATACTGACAATGCCCGAAACAATGAGCATAGAGCGTAGGAAAATACTTGCTTTTTATGGAGCTAAGTTGGTGCTTACTGACAAAAATAAAGGCATTAAAGGGGCAGTTGACAAAGCAATAGAATTACAAAAAGAAATAAAGGACAGCTTTATCCCTTATCAATTTTCTAATCCAGCCAACCCAAAGGCTCACCGCGAGAACACCGCAAGGGAAATATATGAAGATACAGACGGAAAGATAGATATATTTGTTGCTACAGTTGGTAGCGGAGGAACGATAAGCGGAAATGGTGAGTACCTGAAATCTAAAATTAAGGGTATTAAAATCGTTGCTGTGGAGCCCAAAGCCTCACCTTTACTTTCACAAGGCGTAGCTAGCTCTCACAAAATACAGGGCATCGGCGCTAACTTTGTGCCCGAAAACTTCAATAGAGAAGTAGTTGACGAAATAATTACTGTTAGCGATGAGGACGCTTTTATCACGGCAAAAGAAGTGGCAAGAGAGGACGGCACATTGGTTGGCATATCTGCAGGTGCCGCATTATATGCCGCAAGATTGCTTGCTGAAAGAGAGGAAAACAAAAACAAAAATATTGTAGTCATTTTTCCCGACGGCGGTGACAAGTATTTGTCTACAGAGT
>CAYIZR010000116.1:0-4085 GCA_964367755.1 uncultured Christensenella sp.
TTCCAGTATTAGAGCGTTTTTTTTATGAGTGATTTATTCTGTTCTAAGTGCCGCGACAGGGTCTTTTTTGGAGGCAATTCTTGAAGGTATAAAGCCCGATATCATACTCAAAATTACACTTAACCCAATAAGAATTAAGGCGTGCCACCACACCACGCTAACAAGCCCGCTCACAGAAAGTATTGCTTTGAGGGTAATATTGGCAGGTACGGCAATCAAAATAGTAACTAAAATCCCCAAAATCCCCGAAGAAAGCCCAATTATCCCCGATTCTGCCAAAAATACGGTGGTAATATCTATTTTCTTGGCGCCGATGCTTCGTAGTATTCCTATCTCCTTGCGCCGCTCTAGAACAGAAGTATAAATAATTATTGCTATCATAATAGAAGACACTATTAAGGATATAGAAGAAAAGCCAATAAGAACATAGGTTACCGTTTGTGTAATAGTATTTATATATGACATCAACAAACCTAGTGTATCGGTATAGGTTATTCTTTTGCCGTATAGTTCCTTATGGTTGTCAAGATAGTCGGTAATGAGCTCTTTTTTTGCAAAAGAATTGGCATAGATTCTTATCATACTAGGCTTACTTAAGTCTGCAAGCCCCATTTCGGTAAGCAATTCTTGATACTCATCGGCTTTTATGGTAGCGCCTGTAATTATATTTTTTTTGGGACTTTCTATTTGTGAGGCAATTACTTGGCTGTCTTTTGCTCTGTTTATTATATATTGGGTAAGCTCATGCGTATAGCCAATAACCCCTGTAATTGAAGATACCGCCGAACCTTTTTTTGGTCTAACTACACCCACAACGTCAAGGTTAAGGGATTTTTCGTCAACAAAACTTTTGTCTGCCCTTGCAAAGTTTTCTTGCCGCCAAACTTCTTCATCGTTGTCATAGTGATAATAATCGGAATTGGCCATAATTCTATATTGCAGCAAAAGCAGCTCATCTACACTAAACTTCCTTGAAGTTGCTATCTCGCTTCCCGCCATCGCCTTTAACAAGTCATTGGGAGAAAGCAACCCCAACCCAAAAAGGGCGTAATCGCTTAACTGATTGTACTCATCTACTACTATTATTACTTCTTCCTTAGAAGTTGGCCACTTTGATGAGCCAAGCAGTTCGTATTGTTGTTGCAAAATAACTTCATTATCAATAAGCTCATCCCAAAGACTAAGCATATTTATATAGCTTTCAAAAGATTTTATTAAATCTTTTAAGCTATCCTTTAAGGAATCGGTATAAGGATTTATTTTTATATAATCTTCCTCTCCAAGATAGTCGCAATATATATTAAACTGTGCGCTATAGTCGTATTTTATATATCCCCAATCTTCCTCAAAACTTTCGTCAAGGTAGCTCTTTACTTCTTCTAAATCATTGGTGCTAAACATTCCCGCCAAATTGTTTAGTACTCCACCTATTACCTTACGGGTGGTTATTTCTTCATTGTTTGGATACTGTTCTAGCTCGGTCGTTTGATAAGAAACCATAGACGACAAAGAATCTAAACTAATATTATTTTTGCCAACTATTATTGGATAAACCGACAAAGAACTCCTTTCCGTCCCAGCGATAAAGGATGATACACCCACCGAAAGGGCAAGAATCAATGCTATGCCGATTATTCCTATGCTTCCGGCAAAAGCCGTCAAAAACGTTCTGCCCTTCTTGCTCATAAGGTTGTGAAAACTAAGTGATGCCGCAGTAAAAGGGCTCATAGCAACTTTGCTTTTCCCCTTATTTTTTATCAGTTTTTTTGGCACATTACAGGTATTAACTATGAGCGGAGGCTCATAAGCATAGGGCATAGAATCGTCAGTTATTTCGCCGTCATTTAGTTTAACAATTCTGGTACTGTACTTAGCTGCCAAATCCGAGTTGTGCGTAACCATAATTACAAGCCTGTCTTCAGCAACTTTTTTTAGAAGCTCCATTACCTGCAAGCCCGATTCCGAGTCCAACGCTCCCGTTGGTTCATCAGCCAATATTATTCGCGGATTATTAACTAGAGCTCTTGCAATAGCCACTCTTTGCATTTGTCCGCCAGAAAGTTGATTAGGCTTTTTATGTATTTGCGATGCCAAATCTACTTTTTTTAGCGCCTCTATCGCTCTTTCCTTTCTTTCGCCCTTGCTTATTCCTGCTAGCGTTAGAGCAATTTCCACATTTTTTAGTACTGATAAATGAGAAATAAGATTGTACGATTGAAAAACAAAACCTATGGTTTTGTTGCGATAATAATCCCAGTCACTATCCTTATATTCTTTGGTAGAACGTCCGTTAATAAGCAAATCCCCATTGGTATATCTATCCAAACCGCCTACAATATTTAATAAAGTGGTCTTTCCACAGCCCGAAGCGCCCAATATAGAAACGAACTCGTTCTTGCGGAAAGTAATATTTATTCCCTTAAGCGCGGTTACTATGCCATTATTTAGCTTATAATTTTTGGTAACGTTTTTTAATTCGAGCATCTCATAATTCCCCCTTTGTTAATTTTATTATAGTCTTAAAAAACAAAGCTGTCTACCCTGGGCAAACAGCTTTGCAAATTATTTTTTTGTCGAATTTTGGGCTATTAAGCAAAGGTCGCTATTACATTATCGCCTATCCAACCGTTGATAAAACCACCATACCCGGTCTTTCCTACTTTAGAAAAAGCGTCACAAAGATTGTTAACATTGGCAATGCCATACTTATTATTTTCGAAATACAATTTTAGGGCTTTATTAAACTTTTCCTTTCCCATTAGCTCGAACAAGCTCATAAACATCATACTTCCCTTATTGTATGCCAGCATACCATATTGATAAGAGGTATAGTCGTATATGCTTTTGTTCATAACAAGAATATTATTGTTTTTACGCATCTTTTGCAATTTCTCATATAGCATATAAGAGTCTACTGTTTCTTTCATCTGACTATTATAGCTGTCAACGTCTTCATTTAATAAATAATAATAAGCTGTCACAAAAGAGGTAAGTCCCTCGTCTAAATAACTATCATTTATACTATCACTCCCCACCATTCCGTACCACCATTGATGCGCTGTCTCGTGTATTACGGTGTTTTGAACATCATTTGTATTATCTGAGATAAAAATAAGTGAAGTGAACTCCATTCCATCACAGAAAAACGGGGTTTGCGCTATAGAAAATGTGGGGTAATCATATTTCCCAAAGGTTTCGGAGAAAGTTTTTAGTGCGGAAACTCCATATTCTAATGTAGCGGCGCTGTTATCATCTGAGGTATAATAATAAATGACTTTTATATTATCATAAACCGAACTTACAGTCTTAAAATTAGCATTTGCTGCTAATGCAAAATCACGTATCTTTTCTCCCTTGAACATATATGTTTTTAATTCCTCTTTACTACTTTCGGTAACAGCCTTTGCAGAAGATGCCACAACCAAATCCTTATTGACAGTAAGTGTTACTTGATAGTCGGCAACCTCACTGAACATCGGGTCTCCAATGGTAGAAAATTTGTCTTCTCTAAACGCTCCGTCCTGGAACACCGCAAGTTGGGGATAAAAGTTGGCTAAGTTATAACTATTGTTTATATAGCCCAGCCTAAGATTACTTTGGGGAATGGTAACAGTATATTCCATATCAATTGTCGTTTTGCCTTTTAATTTCATTGCGGTAACGGGCACTTTTAATAGCTGTCCGTTTTCGCTTATGGAATAATCGCTTATTTCTTGCCCATCAACGATAACTTTTTGCAAACTGATTCCGCCGTATTTTTCCAGCGCGCCGCTGTAAGCTTTGTCAAGAGTTTTCTCACTGTACGCATTAGCGTACAAATTAAAAGATAAACTATCAAGACCCTCGGCATAGATATTTTCCACGCTAATTGTTTGCTGCCCCTTTAATATTTCACCTTCTAAAGAGAGAGTCATTTCATAACTAGTGTTACATCTAGAATCGCCCTCTTTACCTTTGCAAGCAAAGACAGTTAACGCCAAAGCTATAATAATAAGAATAACTAATATTTTTTTCACAATCCACCTCATAACGATATAAAATTTTATGTAAATTATGCGCGCGATACTTAGAAGTAATTTTAATTT
>CAYIZR010000117.1:0-4073 GCA_964367755.1 uncultured Christensenella sp.
TTATTATACGTAATAATGAAATTTTAGCGTGTGCTGATTAAGTTTAGAAAGGAAAGTTAAAAAAACCTGAAAACCTTACCAGCAGACGCGGTAAGGTTTTTTTAATACAAATAAGGAGAAAACAAAATGAATCTAATGAAACTGCAACTTGAGAGCAAAATCAAAGAGATAGCGAAGAGAATGCGCACTGTCAGAGAGGACGTTGGCCTTACCGCCGAAGAAATGGCCGCAAAGATGGATATTAGCGTTGATGACTATATAGCTATGGAAAGCGGAAGGAAGGATTTCAATTTTACCTTTATTTACAAATTTGCCCAAGTCTGCGGCATCGATATAAGTGATATTATTGAGGGTGAGAGCCCAAGCCTTACAGAATACACTGTAACAAGAAAGGGCGAAGGTTTGCCCATTGTAAGAAGGGCAGGCTTTGAGTACTATAACTTAGCGCCCATGTTCAAAAATAAGCTAGCAGAGCCATTTCACGTAATTATTCCTTATTCGGAATCCAGGCTAACAGAACCTATGCATTTGGGAACCCATAAGGGGCAAGAAATAGATATTGTTATTAAGGGCACAATGAAGATTCAGCTAGGTAGCAGAACTGAGATTCTTAACGAAGGCGACGCTATTTTTTATGACAGTTCTACTCCCCACGATGAGATTGCTTTGGGGGGAAAGGATTGCGAAATTTATGCAATAGTTATTAATCCTGACAGTAAAGGAGCTGCCGAGTATTCCGAAAAGATAGCAACTACCGCTACCACCAACGTGGATTTGGCAGGTCTAAAAAAACCCGTTTATCAGTCCTATGTGGAAACTGGATTAGACGAAAGCGGTATTTTGAATAATATATCTTTCAAAAAAGAAGATAGCTTTAATTTTGCCTATGATATAGTAGACGTTATGGCAAAGAAAAGTCCCGACAAATTGGCGATGGTACACGTTGCCAAGGACAAAAAAGTCAGGAAATACAGTTTTAGAGATATAAGCAGATACAGTTCAAAAGCTGCTCATTATTTTAGCTCGTTAGGCATAAAAAAGGGCGACAAGGTTATGCTTGTGCTTAAGAGGCACTATCAATTTTGGCTGGCGATTATCGCGCTTCATAAAATAGGGGCGGTGGTAATACCGGCAACACATTTGCTAGTAAAACACGACTTTGAATATCGCTTCACTGCCGCAAAGGTAAGCGCAATTATTGCTACATCGGACGGCGATGTCCCAGAGCAGGTAGAATTGGCTCAAGGCGTATGCGAAAAGCCTTTGATAAAGGTAATAGTAAACGGCAAAAGAGAAGGATGGGGGAGCTTTGATAATGAAATAGAAAAGTATAGTGAAGAATACAAGCGCGACGAAAACACTGCTTGCGGATTTGATAATATGCTGATGTTTTTTACCTCGGGTACAACAGGATATCCAAAAATAGCCGTACATGACTTCCGCTATCCGCTAGGGCATTTTATTACCGCCAAATACTGGCATAACGTTGACCCGAACGGTATTCACCTAACTATTGCCGATACAGGTTGGGGCAAGGCGCTCTGGGGCAAACTATATGGGCAATGGATGTGCGAAGCGGCGGTATTTGTCTACGATTTTGACAAGTTCGAAGCCCATGACATACTTAGCATGTTTGGCGAGCACAAAATAACCACCTTTTGCGCTCCGCCTACAATGTTTAGATTTTTTATAAAAGAAGATTTGAGCCGTTATGACTTAACTTCCCTAAAATACGCAACTGTTGCCGGAGAGGCTCTCAATCCCGAAGTTTATAACCAATTTTATAAAGCAACGGGGGTAAAACTTATGGAGGGATTCGGGCAGACCGAAACAACCCTTACTATTTGTAACTTTGTTGGCTCTGACGTTAAAGTTGGCTCAATGGGTAAGCCAAGTCCTCTTTATGAAGTTGATTTAGTGTTGCCTGATGGAAGTAGCGCAAAAGTGGGAGAAGTTGGAGAAATAGTTATAAAAACGACCGAAGGTAATCCGTGTGGCTTGTTTAGCGGCTATTACCTTGATGAAGTTAAGACCAAAGAAGTTTGGTATGACGGCTATTATCATACAGGTGATACTGCACGTCGTGACGAGGATGGATATATTTGGTATGTTGGCAGGGTTGACGATCTTATTAAGTCATCAGGCTATCGCATTGGGCCATTTGAAGTGGAAAGTGTCATTATGGAATTGCCCTTTGTTCTTGAATGCGCAATAACCGCCGTTCCCGACGAGATTAGGGGGCAAGTTGTCAAGGCAACAATAGTTCTTACCAAGGGCGACCACGGCGACGAAGAAAAATTGAAAAAAGAAATACAAAACTATGTTAAAGAGCATACCGCTCCTTATAAGTATCCTAGAATAGTGGAATTCCGTAGCGAACTTCCTAAAACTATCAGCGGAAAAATCAGAAGAGTGGAGCTACGCAACAGTTAGAAGGTAATTTATAGCTTTTTACTGAAATAAGTATTAAGAAGGTATGTTTTTTTATTAAAACATACCTTTTTGTCATATTATCCATAGTTGCGCAAAGCGCGCTTTTATAAAAAAGCCTTGACTACCTGCTTATATTATGATAATATATTACATAGTAATAATAATATTGGAGCGGTATGTTTAGAGGCAAAAAACTGTTATTTATATTGACAATAATTTTGGCAGTTGCTATGGGCTTTGCTCTTGTTGCCTGTGAAACTCCATCTAATGGAGAAGATAGCGGCGTGGCAGGGATTTCTGTTGCCACAAAACATAATGGTCCTTATGTATTAGGCGAAGATGTCGACCTTTCGGAAATAACCATTTTAGTTACTTACAACAACGGAGAAACCAAAGTAGTAACGGTATCCGATTATATGCTTTCTCAAGCAGACAGAGAGCTTTTTTTCACCAAAGGAACATATACGGTTTATATTGACTATCAAGGGGCTAGCACAGCGCTGCAAATATCTGTTGTGGGCGTTGACGAGATAAAATATTACACGGCAGAATTTAAGTCTAACGGCGGAAGTTTGGTTGATTACCAAAGTGGAACAATCATCGAAACATTTTATGCGCCTCAGCGCCCGGGATATACTTTTGACGGGTGGTATACCAACTACGATTTGACCGGAGATAGAGTAAAAGCGCCTTACAAACTTACTCAAAATATCATTTTTTATGCAAAATGGGTGGATAATAGAAGATGTACAATAACTTTTTTTGATTATTATGGAGAAACGGTAAGAGAGTTTGAGATTGTTTACGGAACTTCTATTAACATTAACGATTTGAATACATATCCAGCCCCTGAAGATATAGAGGGTATGGTTTTTTCGGGTTGGGCGACAAATGAAGGGAATACCGAAGAGATTACCGTTGATTTGTCAGTTAACGCGATTTACGTCAGTAAGGACTGTATAGTGCAGATATTTACCGATGTCGACGAAACAGCCACACCAAGAATATTTCAGAAAAAATACGGAGATCCATTTGATGTCAATACTTTTGTATTGCCTACAAAAGATGGGCACGTTTCACGGTGGGTTGTTTACAAAAATGACGAGATTTCTTTTGAAGAACTTCCCGAGAACGGTGTAGTTACTGTCAAAGAAGAAAAGATAGTAATAAAAGCTTACCACGTTATCAATACCTACAGTATAAATATACAGAACGGAATTGCCTCTCAAAATTATTTGGACCTAAAAGCAGGCAACATTAAGACGGCGGCGGTATATAGAGATGTGGAAAAAAATCAGAGTTATACCGTTAATTATGGTAGTAATTTTAATGTTTCCAACTTTACCGAAACGCCATATCTTGTAAGTCCTCAAGCAATCAATGGTTATAACGCTGTTTGGTGTCTTGTTGTAGAAACGCTTACCGGAGAAATTTGGTATAATGCATATAATCAAATATGGAACGATGCTACTCAACAATTTGACGCGGCAGAAGGGGGCGTTGCCAGTCAATTCGAGCTACGTGATTCCGACGGTAATTATCTTGCCACAATAAGGGGCAATAACGAAAATACCTCATTAAGCGTTCTTTTGGGAGTCGATAACGTTAAGGGAAATATCTCTATTAAACCTAAATATATC
>CAYIZR010000118.1:0-4027 GCA_964367755.1 uncultured Christensenella sp.
AGGTTGATATCAACCAGGTAGTGGAAGAATTAAAAATATAATGAAATACGAACATATACCAGTTTTGTTTAATGAAGTAATTGATGGTCTAGATATTAAGCCGAATGGCATTTATGTCGACGGAACATTGGGCGGCGGCGGACACAGTGAAGGTATTTTAAGTAAACTTAATAGCGGAAAGTTGATTGTTAATGATTTGGACTTAGATGCAATCGAGAATGCAAAAGAAAAATTTGTTAAATATCAAAACAAAATAACTTACCTACATGACGATTATAAGAACATATTAAACAATCTTGACAACTTAAATATTGGACTTGTTGACGGCATATTGCTTGATTTGGGAGTAAGCAGCTACCAAATAGACAATCCGGAGAGAGGCTTTTCTTATATGAAGGATGCGCCTTTGGATATGAGAATGAACCGCGAGCAAGTTTTAAGCGCATATACAGTTGTCAACAACTATAGTGAGGACGATATAAAAGATATACTTTTTAACTATGGTGAAGAAAGATATGCAAGATACATAGCAAGAAAGATTGTCGCAAAAAGAAAAATAAGCCCTATTGAGACAACGTTAGAACTATCAGAGCTAGTAGCAAGTTGTTATCCATCAAAAGAAAGATTCAAATTCGGCAATCCTGCAAAGAGAACTTTTCAAGCAATTAGAATAGAAGTTAACAACGAGCTTAAGGGTTTGGAAAAATTTGTTACAGACGTTGCTATGAGACTAAAAGTAGGCGGCAGGATGTGTGTTATAACTTTCCATTCATTGGAAGACAGAATGGTAAAAAGAGCATTTTTGGAATTAGAAAAAGATTGCATTTGTGACAAAAGGTTGCCCGTATGCGTCTGCAACAAAAGAAAAGAAGTGCAAATTATTACAAGAAAACCAATATCGGGGAGTATAGAAGCCGATAAAAACAAGCGTTCGGAAAGTGCAAAACTAAGAATTATAGAAAAAGTTTAGGAGGTGCTCGTATGAATAATAAAGTAGAAGAACTTACAAATTACGATAGGTTTTTGTTGTCGAAGAAAGAATCATATAACAACAAATACGTTGCAACTACTACAGATAACAGTATAGAAAACAGAGGTTATTCCGACTATGAGGCATATCTTCTTAGTGAACTTAAGCGTACAACTCCCAGAAGCGCTCCATTGATGCGTGAAGATGAGTATTTAGTAAAATGTTCATCTTCGGCGGCAATTGTCAAGGAAAATAAAAAGTCTGCTGTCAAGTTTCAAAAATATGGCAAAATTATATTGGCTATTTATGTCATTTTTGTTGTCGCTTTAGCATTTATAGTAATAGGCGGTAGCACAACAGACATCACTTCCCAAGATATGGCAGGCGCGGTAAAGATTTCCGAAACTAATGCACAAAACTCTAACAGCATTGGCGCGATGACAATTGAGGAAGTGGATAATGAGGAAACAAATTGGTTTGACAAATTGTGTGATTCGCTGAGTAAATAAACGGAGAAATGCAATTATAAAATATTCACATTTTAGACTTAGGAAAAGGTTACTTACAGTAGTATTGTTAGTAACCTTTTTGTTTGTCGCTATCATAGCAAAACTTATTTATACGCAGATTGTAAACGCCGAAAGTTTACAAATAATGGCACTCGACCAGTGGACAAGAGATGTTCCAATTACCGGGGAGCGTGGTGATATTTTTGACAAAAACGGCACTTTGCTTGCAGATACCGAAACGATATATACCGTGTATGTGCGGCCTGTATCGGTTAGTAATAAGGAATACACTGCAAACTTGCTGGCAAAAGTTCTTAACAAAAACAATCAGGATTTATTGGTAAAAATAAACTCAAAGGTTAGTGAAATTACCGTAAGCAAAAAAGTTAGCAAACAAGAGATGGTAGCTCTTACACAAAGCGGAGTGACCGGTGTATATTTTTCGCAAAATCTAAACAGAAGATACATATATGGCGACTTTATGACGCAGATACTTGGATTCGTCAATGTAGATGGAATGGGGCAGTCGGGGGTAGAGTCATATTACAACAACTATCTAAAGGGGGTAGACGGTTATATTCTTACCGAAACAGATTTGGTCGGAAGAGAACTAGATACAAACGTGACTAGATATATTTCCGGGAAAAAAGGCAACAGCGTCTATCTAACGCTTGATTACGCTATATCCTCCATTGTGGAAAACGCGGTATCGGTGGCATATCAAAAATATAACGCCACTAATGCCAGCTGTGTGGTAATGAATGTCAAGACAGGGGAAATAGTAGCTATGGCGCAACAACCTTCTTATGACTTAAACAACTTGCCAAGAAATGACATAGCTTTATTATTTGATAGAAGTAAAAGCCTGCTTGTAAGTAACGTTTATGAGCCTGGTTCTACGTTCAAAATTTTGACAGCGGCAATAGGACTTAATAGCGGGGTTATTGATACAAATTATCATTTTTATTGTCCTGGCTACAAAATAGTGGACGGCAAAAAAATTAAATGTTGGAAAACAACCGGTCACGGAAGCCAAGATTTTGTGGAAGGGGTGCAAAATTCGTGTAACGTTCTTTTTATGGATATAGCATTAAAAATTGGGGCAGAAAGGTTTTATCAAGAGATAGATAAGTTTGGGTTAAATAGCAAGACGGGCATTGATATGAGTGGGGAGGCGTCAGGGCTTGTAATTGATAAAAATGTGGTAAAAACTGTGGATTTGGCAAGAATGGGCTTTGGTCAAGCTATCGCAATGACACCAATTGAACTCCTTACTGCATGCGCAGCAGTGGTAAACGGCGGAAATCTTATGAAACCGTATATAGTTGACAAAATTGTGGATAGAGAAGGTAAGATAATTATGTCAAATTATCCTTCAATACAAAGGAAAGTAATTAGTGAAGAAACTAGCGAGCTTATGAGGGAGATATTGGAAAGCGTAGTGAGCGATGGCGGTGGGAAAAATGCTCAAGTAAGCGGTTATCGGATAGGTGGCAAGACAGGCACGGCGCAAAAATACAAAAACGGAGTAATAGCTCAAGGTCTATACGTATCTACTTTTATTGGCTTCGCACCCGCAAATGACCCCGAATATATGCTGCTTTTTATTGTAGACGAGCCAAAAGGCGGGGTGTATTACGGAAGTATGGTAGCCGCTCCGTATACCTCGGAAATATTTGCAAATATATTTAATTATAAAGGTTGGGAGTCTTCAGAGGTAAATAAAAAGCCAGCTTTTGAGATGCCAAACTTGGAAGGAATGAGCATTTCTAACGCTTACGCTACACTAAAAAAGGCAGGAATATATTATGAGGTGGCAGGGGAAGGAGGCAAAGTTATTGGGCAACTGCCCGTTGCAGGAAGTATGGTAACAACAGATATATCGGCGGTGATAATTATAGGTTAAAATTTTTGGAGGAACATAAATGAAAACATTAAAAGAACTTTTTACTAGCGTAGAAATATTGCAATCAAATATAAATATGGATGCAGTAGTTGAGGGAATAGAAGTTAACAGTCAAAAAATTAGTAATAATTTTATCTTTTTTGCACTAAAAGACACATCCTACGCAAAAGATGCTATAGATAACGGAGCTCTATGTATAGTTAGCGAAACAAAAATCAATGATTTGCCGTGCATTTGCGTAAATAATATAAGAAAAGTTCTTTGCCTTGTTTGCGCAAATTTTTATGATAATCCTCATGTAAATATGCATTTTATTGGTGTTGTAGGTACTAACGGAAAAACGTCAACTACACATATAATCAATCATATTCTATCGGAAAGTGGTAAAAAAACTTGCCTTATAGGTACTTTAGGAGTAAAAATAAATCAAAAATTAAATATTCCTTTTGATATGACCACTCCAGACCCTAATGAGTTTTACAAAATTTTGAAAGAAGCAAAAAACAATTCGGTAGAATACGTGATTATGGAAATATCAGCACATGCAATTTATTTTGAAAAACTGTATGGAATAATAATGGATTATTGTATTTTTACCAACATTTTGCAAGACCATTTGGACTTTTTTAAGGATATGAAGAC
>CAYIZR010000119.1:0-4020 GCA_964367755.1 uncultured Christensenella sp.
ACCTGGTTGATATCAACCTTATCCAAAGCGTATTTTTCGTTATAAAGTTCTTCACTCCAAATTTCAATTCTATTAAGAGCTCCCAAAAATACTACTTTCTTTTTTATTCCGCAATAAGCTTTGAGCTTAGATGGCAATACAAATCTGCCTTGCGCGTCCTCTTCGGGAATTAGTACGGTAGAACTTAACTTCCTTATCGCCTCTTGCTTTGCCGTCTTGTTAAAAGGAGTATCCTCTGCCACATCTCCAAACAAGTCATTAAATTGCTTTAGCGTCATCAAAAATAAACAATGGTCTGTTCCTGCACAAATTGCGTAATCCTCCCCCAACATAGCTTTTAGCTTGTTAGGAACTCTCATTCTAAACTTATCGTCTAACGCAAGATGGTATTCGCCGAAATAGAACATTTTCATTCTCCTTTGTTGTTAATTCAATGATAACATATATCATTTCCATTTGCAACCACTAATTTCCACTTTTTTGAATAAATTTTATAACTATTATATATAATAAATAATATATGCTGTTATTTGCATATTTTCTTGAGAAAACATTAAAAAAAGTTAGGGAAAATTTTCCCTAACTTTTTACTTGTTTATAAAATATTGTTTTTAATACACTCTAAGCAAGCTGTTTCTCAAAAAATCACATGAGGTTAAATAATAATCGGTATTACCTTTGTTTACAACCGCCTTATATCTGCCAGAATCGCCGTGAAGATGCCCATAAATAACTTTGTCGACGTTATAAAGAGCAATTAGCTCTGTCAGTAAAGAATTATCAAATCTAGAGTTAAAAGGAGGATAATGCATCATCACTATTATTATATCGCCTTCTTTATACAGCTTTTTCCCTTCCTCTAAAGTAAGCTTAAGCCTAATAACTTCTCTATCATATATTTTTTTGTCCTCAGCGCTCTGCTTCTCACCTTCAGGTACTGTCCAGCCCCTTGTTCCGCAAAATATATAGTTACCTAGCTTGATTGCATTATTTTGTATAAAATAGGTGGTGTTAAGAGGCATTGAGATAAGTTTTTTGTAGCTTGGCCACCAATAGTCGTGGTTGCCCCTAATCATTATCTTTTTGCCTGGCAACTTGTCTATCTCAATTAAATCTAAAAGAGCGTTTTGCGCGCTCATAGCCCAAGAGATATCTCCGGCTATTAGTACTACGTCATCTTGACTAACTTTATCCGCCCAATCTTTTTTTATTTTATCAAAATGCCCCACCCAAGACATACCAAAAATATCCATAGGTTTGTCCTCGGTAGTTGTTAGATGAAGATCACTAATAGCAAAAATTTTCATTACTAAATTATATCATAACAAAAGGTGTTTTGCAATATCGTAGGACATAAAAAACAGGAGCGAATCAATATCGCCCCTATGCTTTGGTTTTTTATATCCTAGCGTGGAAACAGCGTAGTTCTTTCAAAGACGCTTGAACATACATCTTCGGTATATTCTTGACAAGACCGTATTTTCGGATATCCATAGGTTGGTATAACCAAAATAACATCTGCAACTACTTTTGTAATAATGGTGACACAAGCTTCTGTTTCTACTATAGTAGCTGAAGTTATCTCACTGTTTATTCCTTCTATGGAAACAATAGTTTTTATTTCAGGAACAGTTAGCGCGCCGCTAGGCACTCTAAGCACAAGGTCTTGATTTATTACCATTGTTGCCGTACCGGTAATTTGTCCTCCTGCGCTATTAGTCGCTAAAATAATAACAGGCACGGTTAACGTATACCGCACTCGGGAACATTCGCTGTTATCTAAAGGCGTGATTATTAGCCCTGACAAAACCCCTTGAGCGGAATGCATAATGCTTGTAACCGTATATCCTTCGGGTGGTGAACTAAAAGTAACCGTAAGCGTAGTTGGCAAACTTCTTTGCCTCATACAAACGTCAAATACTTTGTCAACTTCTATGCATGCCCTTTCGCATGCATTATTTTTTGTGCAGCATAACCCGCGAGAATTGCATAAATTTTTTGTACAAGCCATAATTGTTTCTCCTCATAAAAGTGTATACTACATATTATGAGTTGCAAATTCTATTTGTTCAGCTTATAAAAAAAAGAAAAAAATGATTTAATTATTCAAAATGTACTCTATTTTATTAAAAATATCTTCCTTTCCATCCTTATTTAAGGAAGAAAAACAAAGAATATTGTCCAATCCCACTCCTATATAGTTTGCTATTTCCTTTTTCCTTTTCATCGCTGCGCTTCTGCTAAGTTTGTCGCTTTTGGTGCAAATTAAGGTAAAAGGAATATGATAAAAATACATATATTTTAGCATCAACATATCGTCTGCGGTTGGGTTGTGCCTGATGTCAAGCAACATAAATACGTTTTTTAGCCCGTTAGAGATTTGAAAATAGCTTTCTATCAGCTTGCCCCATTTAAGTTTTTCTTCATCGCTCACTCTAGCATAGCCGTAACCTGGCAAGTCCACCAAAATAAACTGACCTTTATTTATATCAAAATAATTAAGAAGTCTGGTTCTACCCGGTTCCTTTGAGGTTTTTGCTAGCTTTTTTTTATTGCAAATGGCATTAATAAATGAAGATTTGCCGACGTTTGACTTCCCTGCAACGGCAATCTCTACATCATAATGGGGAATTTGACTTAAATTCCCCACACTAGTAACAAATTCTGCCTGTTTTATCATTTTAGGCTATTTCCTTTTTTAGTACAGTGGGTAGATTGTTTTTTTCTATAGTATCTTTATTTACTATTACCTTAAATACTGTGTTGTCAGAAGGTATATCGTACATAATATCAAGCATAGAATTTTCTACAATAGACCGAAGTCCACGCGCTCCTGTCTTTAGTTTTATGGATTTTTGCGCAATAGCTCGCAAAGCTTCATCGGTTATTTCCAACTCAACATTATTGAGCATAAGCATCTTTTTATATTGTTTTATAATTGCATTTTTCGGTTCTGTCAATATCTTAACCAAATCATCCTCGGTAAGGGGGTCAAGCGCCGCAACAATGGGCATTCTGCCTACAAACTCAGGTATCAGACCATATTTAATCAGGTCATCGGGCTGAAGTTGGTGTATATTTTCGCTATAAATATTTTCACGCTCTTTAAGTGTGCCGCCAAAGCCTAGAGAAGACTTGTCATTTCTCTTATCTACAAACTTTTCCAGTCCCACAAAAGCGCCACCGCAAATAAACAAAATATTAGTAGTATCTATCTGAATAAAATCTTCTTGCGGATGCTTACGACCACCATGAGGTGGAACATTAGCAACAGTAGACTCCAATATCTTAAGCAAAGCTTGTTGTACGCCCTCACCGCTGACATCACGAGTGATGCTGACATTTTCCGTCTTGCGACAAATTTTATCTATTTCATCAATATATACTATACCTCTTTCGGCTTTCTTAACATCTCCATTAGCTGCTTGAATTAGTTTAAGCAAAATGTTTTCTACATCTTCACCTACATAACCTGCTTCGGTTAATGTTGTAGCGTCGGCTACACAAAACGGAACATTAAGTATATCCGCCAAAGTTTTTGCAAGCAAAGTTTTTCCGCTACCTGTTGGACCTAACATCAGTACGTTGCTCTTTTCCAACCTAATATCCGAACCGTCTTTTGTATTAGCGGCATCCTGTATTCTCTTATAATGATTATAGACAGCAACGCTCAATATTTTTTTTGCGCTGTCTTGACCAACTATGCTTTCATCAAGTTTTTGCTTTATATCACGAGGAGTGGGCAAATTATCTACGCTAGTTACCGTTTCGGCGGTTTTTTCGGTATAATTGCTCTCCAAAATCTCCATAGCTCTTGCTATGCACAAATTGCAAATAGAAACGCCCTGGGCCCCGGCAATCAACGTAACTGCGTCGTCCTTAGTTCTTCCACAAAACACGCATTTGTTGCTGTCAACTTCTATTTTATTTATCATTTAATACTAATCTCCTTAGCGGTTTTTATATACCTTATCAATAATACCATATTCTACAGCAGTGTCTGCATCCATATAATAATCT
>CAYIZR010000120.1:0-4007 GCA_964367755.1 uncultured Christensenella sp.
ATATTAGAAAACGAAAGACTAGATGATCTGAAATATAAGGGATTGAAAATCATTCAAGACCCTGATGGGTATTGCTTTACTTCGGACAGTGTGCTGCTGAGCAGTCTAATTAACGTCAAAAAAAGTCATACCATAATTGACCTTTGCAGCGGTAGCGGAATAGTTGCTATTTTGGCGGCGGCAAAATATACTCCCAATAAGGTTTTTGGAGTAGAGCTTCAACCACGCCTTGCGGATATGGCAAAAAGAAGTGTAAAACTTAATAATTTGGAAAAAACTATAGAAATAATCAATGCTGATGTTAATGGCATTGACAAAATTTTGGGCGCAGGAATAGCCGATGTTGTTATGGTTAATCCCCCTTATGAAAAAGTTGTAAAAAAAGAGAGTTATTCGGAAAAGGATATTTGTAAGAGTGAAGTTTTTCTTACTGCAGGCCAAACGGTAAACTCAGCAGCAAAGCTACTCAAGTTTGGCGGGCTTTTTTATATGGTAAACAAAATCAAGAGGCTTGCCGACGTTTTTTATTATATGAGAGAAAACAAAATAGAGCCAAAAAAATTGTATTTGATTCAGCCTAAGGCAAGTAAAGAAATAGACACGTTTATCGTGGAGGGTAAAAAGGGAGCAAAGCCAGATTTAATAGTGCCTGCACCCATAATAGTATATGAAGAAGACGGAAGTTTTAGCGAGATAAGCAGGAGGTTGTACAACAAATGAGCGGACAATTATACTTGGTGGCAACACCAATTGGCAACCTTGGCGATATTACCTTGCGCGCTCTGGAAACGCTAAAATTGGTAGATATAATAGCTTGTGAGGACACAAGGCATACCTTAACATTATTAAATAAATATGAAATTAAGAAGCCGCTTATTAGTTATCACAAGCATAAAGAGCAAGAGGGTAGTCAAAAAATAATCGAGCTTCTTAGTCAAGGCAAGAATATTGCTCTCGTTAGTGATGCCGGTATGCCCTGTATAAGTGATCCCGGTAGCGTTCTTGTTCAAAAGCTAATTGATGTTGGGGTAAGTTATACTATTATACCAGGAGCTAACGCCGCGGTTTGTGCTGTAGCGCTGACAGGCGTTACAGGCGGATTTACCTTTTTGGGATTTTTGCCCGAAAAAAACAAAGCGAAAATAAGTTTAATTAACGAATACAAGAATGTCAGTGGAAATTTGATATTTTATTCGGCACCGCACGATGTTAATAATTATTTGGATTTTTTGAGCGAGCAACTTGGGGATAGAATAGTTTACCTTGTTAAGGAAATAACCAAAATGTTCGAGACAGTCACCAGAGGAAATTTATGTAGTTTGAGGGTAGACAACCCTAAGGGGGAATACGTAATAGTCGTTGAGGGGCAAAAGGTAGTTTTGGAAATGACTGATGAAGAAATTCTTGATAAGTTAAAAGACAGAATTGAATGTGGCGAGGACAAAAAAACAGCTATAAAAAACCTGTCAGAAAGCATAAATTTGCCCAAAAAACGGGTATACGAAATTGCATTAAAATTGTAAAAAATGGTTAAAAATACAACAAAAATTTATGCGTTATTTTTTGGTTTTTTTTATAAAATCACTACATTATTCTGCACAGCATACAAGACAATATTGCCCCTGCAAAGGAAGAAAAAATACTTATCGGGATAGCCAGTCCCGTTGACTTATCTTTGGCATTTGACATATATACAGCTACTATATAAAGTATAGTGTCGTTGCTTGCCATAATTACGCTTGCGCAACGGGCGACATAACTATCTACTCCATAACTTGCATATATATTTTCTACAACTGCTAAGCTTCCCGTCCCCGATAGTGGTCTAAGTATCAAAAGTTCACAAAGCTCTTTTGGGATACCTAAATAGCCTAAAGGGATAGCCAAAACATCACTTATCTTTTGACTAAGTCCGCTTATTTTGAATATTTCTATTAGCATAAAAATACTCGCTAGATAGGGAAGGAGCGATATAGTAAGAGCTAACGCTTCCTTAATCCCCACAATGAAGCTATCATATACCGACACTTTTTTTATTGCTCCGATAAGAAGTGTTATTATTATAACTATGGGTATTATGTAACTCATTTTACAAAAATTTTAACCATCAAAAAACCGATAAAAGTGCTAAAAAAGGTTGCTATTATAGATGGCAGAATTATGTCAGTTTGGCTGGAAAAACTACTGCGCATAGCAATTATTGTGGTGGGCAATATTTGCACCGAAGTAGAATTTATTACTATTAGCATTATTCGATTTTTTTTGTTTGTCATATTATCGATAGCAGCAATGCCTGCAGGAGTACCTGCGCTGCCCATACCCAGCATATTGGCAGATAAATTTATTGATAAATTACCATAACATGTAGGGCTTTCTTTAGGAAAAAGTTTGTGTAAAATTGGTTTTAATTTGTCGCCTAGCCAAAAATCAAATCGTATTTTTGACCATATTTGTAAGACAGAAAGCCAGACAGCGTAGATTGCGAACAACTTAAATGAAAAATTTAAGCCGTTACTTCCGCCGTTTATTAAGGCAGGCAAAACGCTGTCCGGTGAGCTAAAAATCAAACAAATTCCGCTTATTATGACAATGATGCAAAATGCTATATTCATTGTCACATATTATGCTTAATACTTGCTTTTTATGTTATATTCGGCTTGTTACCTTCTCCTTTTTCCGTCCTACACAAGTATTGTCTTCCTTTCTGTTTTGTAGCGCTGTTATGGGGTTTTTGCTTTCCTCATAGCGATAATCCATTCCGTTTGCGGATATATATTGGTCAATTACCATGTGGCTAGGAACGTTTTCTTCCATACTGTTGACTATTCTTTGGTAGGTAAAAAATTCTGCTGAATCCGACAAGTCGTCAATTAGGGTATAGTTTTCTCTTTCGGCAGTTTGGAATACCGTGCCTTGCAAAACCTCTCTGACATAATCCTTTTGAGGGGTAAAATTGAGAAGCTCGGGGAATTCTCCTACCGGTATAACTTGTTGCCATTCTTTTTTCTCATAATGTTTTAATAATTCGGCGGCTTTTTGCAAGTGGGCAATTTCGGCGACAAGATGTTGTTCCCAGATTTTTTTGATGCAGGGATCTGTTTCGTATTGATAGCAAGAATAATAGAGATAACACTCGGTATATTCGTGATTTAGTAGACATTCGAGATAGGTTTCGTTGGTGTCGATAAGTGAGCCGTAATGGCTGACGTGCTGTTCTTCTATCATAGCTATTTCCGAATAGAGTTGACGCCCTAGGTCGGAAGTGTAGAAACCGGCTTGGTTCATATAATAGTTCATTGTCTGTTGCTCCGCCGCGGTGATTATGGCGATATTTAGTTTGGTTATTGGGTCGGCGGTTTTGTAATCGGTAAAGCTTTTTACATCGTCATAGGGGTATCGGTGTTCACTTATTGTGGGGCGTCCGGGCATAATTTCTACATATCTTCCCACAAGTCTTTCGGCGGGAATGCCTTTTTCCATATTCAGCAAATCTGCGTACCGATATAGGTGGTCGAAGTCTTCAAGCAAAGCAAAATCCAACGCTTTTTTTACGTAAGGATTCTTTTCCCGTCTTGCCAAAATGGCGGTTAAGTCCACAGCCAAATGTTCGTATCCTATTGTCGTTTCCAAAATATCCTCGTTAATTGGTTTTAGGGAGGCTATTGTTTTTTGCTGTTGCTGTTCGCTTCTTCTAATCAGCGCAATTTCTCTGCGCAAATCATTGTCAACGCAATGTCGATGGAAGTTGTGTCCGAACCAAACCGCTTCGAACTCTGCGCCGTTGACCAAAATACACCTTAATTTTGTATAAGGGTCAACTTCTTGCTTTTGATAACTTTTGGGATAAAGTCCTACCCAGTTTTTTAGAATATTATCAAATTTTTCTGCTTTTTCGTTAAATGGATTGAATGACATAAAAAAATCTCCTTAAATTGATAAGAAGATTGTTGCCAAGTTACGGCTTAAATAAACATTTAATATAAAAATGTTTGTATTCTGTATATTGC
>CAYIZR010000121.1:0-3983 GCA_964367755.1 uncultured Christensenella sp.
AATATGCTTAAACTTGCCTTATCTTCGGTACTGACAATAAATTCTTTGTTAATTATACTTAATCCATCATCAATAAATGAAGCCGCCATATGAAGTGTACCTTCTTCCATCTCCAATAACTTATTTATTACCTTTATCCAAACTTCCTCCGCCAAAAAACTTTTATCTTCAATTTCTTCGGTTTGTTCGAATATCAATTCTTCTTCTACGGGAGTCGCCATTTCTGCAAGCAAGCTACTTTGCTCTACTTTCTCTGTTTCACTTTCTTGAATAGTTTCTTTCCGCCCAATTGACTTTTCCACAACAATTCCGTTTTTTTCTATTTCCATAAGCTTTTTTTCCAGCTGGCTTATTCTGTTGGTCAGTCCGTCCAAATTCAATTCAGTGTTTAACTCACAAGCCCGAACAATATTAGCTTCTATCAAAATTTTTGGCTGAGTAGAAAATCTTACCTGGTTTTCCATACTTGCCATAATATCCATAGCTCGTGCAATGCGATAATTATTATAATCTTTGGCGCGCTTTGTTAATATCTCTTTTTCGCTAGCGCTTAACCTATCGCTTTTATATTCCTTTATATTTTTTACGGTAATCAGATTCATAAAATAATTCGCCAAATCTTTGGAAAGTGTATTTCTACCGCTAGACAGCAAAGAATCAGTTAGCTCCAAAGCCTTAGCAACATTGCCTTCCAAAATTGCTCCGCCAAGCTTATCTAGTGTCTCAAAGTTTGTTGCGCAAAGCACTTCTAGAGTATCCTTATAGCTAATAAAATTGCCACAATAAGACATACACATATCGGCAATACTTAAGGTATCCCTTACGCTTCCTTCCCCGTGAAGAGCCATTTGCTTAAGGGCGTCTTCCTCATATTCAACTTTAAGTTTATTAAATATTTCTTTTAATAAAATAATTAGCTGCGTCAAACCTACCAAGCGGAAATCAAAACGCATACAGCGGGAAAGTATGGTTTGCGGAAGCTTATGTACTTCGGTCGTTGCTAAGATAAAAATTATGTGCTGAGGTGGCTCTTCTAATGTTTTTAACAATGCGTTAAAAGCCGCCGAACTGAGCATATGAACTTCGTCTATTATATAAACTTTGTATTTGGATGCGGTGGGACGGTATTGGGCGTTTTCTTTTAACTCCCTAATTTCGTCTACCCCGTTATTAGAAGCGGCGTCTATTTCAATAATGTCTATATTAGAGCCTAGCGCTAAAGCCTTACATATCTCACATTTTCCACAAGGCGAACCTTTTTTTGGATTCAAGCAATTTACCGCCTTGGCAAAAATCTTGGCGCAAGACGTTTTACCCGTACCCCTAGTCCCCGTAAAAAGATAAGCGTGACCAATTCTCCCGCTCTCTATCTGGTTAATAAGTGTGCGAACTATGTGGTCTTGTCCAATTACCTTGTCAAAGGTATTAGGTCTAAATTTTCTATATATAGATACGTGTTCCATCAAATACCGATTTTTTCCTTATTGTATACCGGCACAAGATTAAAGTGCAGTATATATTCTGTTGGCTTAATTAGATATTGCGCCAAAGGCTTGCCTTTTTCCGTGTTACCTATTCCGCTGACAAAGGCATTTATGTCAACATAAACTCCGCTTTGTGGCAAATCCGTTTGCTTGCTGCGGTACGCCGAAACTATTTCTTCATCAGAATTAGGGCTTACCCTTAATTGGAAAGGCGCTTGCCGAGCAACAAAAGCCACTCCGTCACCTTCCTTGTCCGAAACAACCGCATAATGAACATCTATATGATTGCCAAATTCCTGCTTCAGCGTATAATCACTTATTGCATCGCAAACTGTACTTTGGTATAGCCCCATATTTGCGTGCTGATAAACATCAATATAATTTTCCTCACAGCCTCGCCCATAATAAGTAACCAACCCAAAACTGTTTTGCAACCTTATTTGCTTGCCGAAGCAGTCCATAGCTTCTAAACCACGGCGCATAGGAGTAACTACGCTAAACACTTCAATAATTCCGCTAGCGTATATTACGTATTTATCCTGTACGATAAAAATTTCCTTATTTCTTTTGGTAAAAACGTTTTCTATTTCCACGCTTACCACATTAGAAAGGTTTTTCTTGTCGTATTCACATTCAAAGCTCATTGTCTTAATAACAAAATTATCGCTCTTTTCCTTCATATTGCGTACAAACGGACGATAAACATTCGGACCGAAGCTAAAACTATCTTTTCTCTCTGCTGTTGGCTTAATAATTTCCTTCCCCATAAGGTTGTAATTGATTATTGTACCTGTGTTTTTAGAAAACCTTACGTAGCCACCCTCAAAGCGTACTTCCAAATAGTTGTATATCTCGGAAATCGACAAAGGTTTGGTAACTTCGTGTAAAGATAAGGTATTTAGACTGCCACACAAAAGTATTTGCTCCTTACCAACAAACTCTCCGCCGTTCTTTATTTTGTAGTTTACATTAAGATACATATCCTCTTCGAGATGTCCCAAAAATACATCAAAAGTTCTGCTACTTCTCGGCGGCACTCCGCCTTCTATTTGGAATCTGGATTGTATTCTTCCATTTTTAATAACTTCCAAATCCAAAACAATATTATCAGAAGAAGCAAAATAGCTTCTGTTAAAAACCTCCAATCTATTTTCTACCGACATATTTGCCAAAAGTGGACGACAAATATACTTGTGACTGTGCGCGCCTATATATGGCTTACGCATCGGGTTAAACAAACCTTCATCACTGCCGATTATACCGTCGCATGCCTCATCACAAAACTGCGAAATACAACCTCCAAAACAACAAGGCGTATATTCCACTATCTCAAAAAACTCCCTAAGCGAGGCGCATCCTGCTCCCTGCGCTTTAGCAAATTCCGCCATAAATACCGGTTTGCCTGCGCTAACCTCGTTGACTGCCACCACAAGTCCGTCAATATCTGGATTGTATACCGTTGCCACATCAAAATCAGTTTTTTCTTCGCTACGGTAAAAACAAATTTTGCCCGAATAGTTTTTTACATAATTAACAGCTGCGCTAATTGCATCCAAATCGCCATTTTCCGAACCGAAACTATACATTACTATATTGGCAAAAGATTTATCACGGAACAAAATAGCTTTGGTTATCTCGCTAATAATTGGAGCGAACTTTTCGTTTTTGATAACATAATCTCGTTTTTTTGTCACTAACTTAATAGCTTCGGTATTTATATCAAACTTTTCTATAATGTAAAGACCTGTTTGCAAACAATACTCAATAACCGACGGATCGGGAACATCATCAAAACAAACGGCATTAAAATTATAGTTTTTTATTAGTTTCATATCGTTAATTACTTCACCAAGATTCAAACTTCTGCCGTCGTGAGTGTATCTTGCGTTATAACTTATGGCGCATATTTTGAGAGGCTCTTTGTTATAAGTAAATACCTCTTCATTGATCTCTGATAAACCAAAACCTATTTTTACCTTAACGCACTCCTTTACTCCGTCGTTATTCAAAACCTTAATATATAAATCATACAAAGTGGGCTTTTCGGCGCAATACAGTTCAAAATCTCCCTCAAAAGTAAATTCCGCCTTGCCACCGTTTATTGTTTTTCTTTTTGAAAAAACTTGTTTTCCGTCCAAAAACAATTGAACATAAACGTCCGAAGTACAATTCTTAGCAAAATCAAGCGCTAGTTCTCCAATTATGCCCAAATCTGCATTGCGAGTAACAAAATGATAGTCAACAAGGGAATCAGGATTATTTATATACAGCAAAACGTCCCCAACAATACCGCTCATAGAAAAACCTTTGCCAAAATTGAGATAACTTGCAACAGAACGCTTTTTTACCAAAATTAGCACTTCGTTTTGTCCAACATGAACAAATTTTGATATGTCAAATTCTCCCCGTCCTATGTCAGAAAAACCTATGTAACTTCCGTTAACGTATACAGAAAAAGAACCGCTTACCTTCAAAAATGACAAATAATAAATTCTGGAA
>CAYIZR010000122.1:0-3977 GCA_964367755.1 uncultured Christensenella sp.
AGCTTGTTATTTCTGATATAATTAGTTACATCGTCTCTAACAGATTTGTATATATCCTTAAAAAAGTGACTTAGACAAACCTTACCATCCTCGCTTATTGTCAAAACAAAATCCTTCTTGCTATTTTCGTCTAACTTCCTGTTTATAAAGCGTGCGGCAGTCAATTCCTGAATCATTTGTCCGAAACAAAAATAAGGTATCCAGTTGTTATCCAACGAACACATTTGCAAAAGAATTTCCTCATTTATAGGCATTTCTAGCTTTTCTAAAATAAATAAAATCAGCAGTTTGCTTTTTATGTCTTCGTCGTTAATCATCTTTTTCCTCGTAAAATTATATGCAGTGCCTTAATTAAAAAACACCGCAGAAATGATTATACATAAAAAAAACCTTTATGTAAACCACTTTTAGAAAATTAAAAAATTAATTAAAACACGACCACAACATATGGTGTTTGCATAATTTTTCAACCACTAATAATTATTTAAGCGGTTTTTTTGGGTGGCAGTAGCGTATCGAGTTGCTCTTTGTCATAACTCTTATATATTATTTTTAGAAGTATAGGAGCTAACAGACTACTCACAATTACTAGCATCGCGCCCATTACCAAATAGTTTGCATCAATAAAGCCCACATTTATGCCTTTTTGCATAATTATAAGGCATACCTCTCCTCGGGCAATCATTCCCACTCCAATAATTAAGGATTCTTTCACGCTGTTTTTTAGGGATAGAGAAGCCAAAAAACAACCAAGCATTTTTGCTACTATTGCAACTGCGACAAAAGCCAGACAGAACCAAAGCATATTTAAGCTAAACCCTACAAAACTAGCATTTATTCCTATACTTGCAAAGAAAACGGGAGCAAAAAGCATATATGCGCTGATTTCCACCTTTTTGTCAACATATTCACTCTCTTTAAGCCCTGCCATCATAATACCTGCCAAATAAGCACCGGTAATATCGGCAACACCAAAGACCTTTTCCCCTATATACGCGTAAAGAAAGCAAATAACCATCCCAAATATTGGTATTCTGCGCTTGTGCGGAAACTTATTTTGTAACCATTTGAATAGAAAATGTATGCCTATCCCCACCGCTATTGCCGCCACAAAGAATATCCCTGTATTAAGTATTGTTTTTACGTAACTAACATCGGGATTTTTCATTCCCACAATTACACTTAAAAGAATAATGCCAATAACGTCATCAATTATTGCCGCCGACAAAATAATTGTGCCCGCCTTAGATTTTAGCTTACCTAATTCACGCAATGTTTCTACGGTAATTGATACGCTTGTTGCGGTAATTATTACTCCGATAAATATATTTTTCAAAATTCTATCGGTATCCATTCCCACAAAACCGCCATTGAAAGCAGCTCCTATAACAAATCCTAGCACAAGTGGAAGGATTATTCCTGCCGCCGCTACCAAAAGCGATGCAAGCCAATTTGACTTTATGTCTTTTATGTTAGTCTCAAGACCGGCACTGAACATTATTAAAATTACGCCCACTTCGGCTAAAACTTTTAACGTTGCCGAAGGATTAACCAGTCCTAATAACGACGGACCCAATATCAAACCGCCAATTAACGCGCCCACCACCTGCGGCAGGCCTATCTTCCTAAACAATATTCCGAACAGCTTAGTAAAAAGCAATATCAGGGCAAGTTCAAGCAGAATAGTATAGTCACTCATTTTTTTATTAACCTTCTTTTATCTATAGTATTTTTTTTATAAAGTTGTGCTCCCGAAACCGCCATTTCTTAATGCGCAAGCGGTATCGTCATCGGTTATGCCATACTCGGTAAAGATTCCTTGGCAAAAACCACTCCCTTTTTCCACTGTAACAACCTTTTGCTCAAAAGAGGCATTTGTTAACTTGCAATATATGTGCCCTTCGTTGTCGCTATGGTAATAATCGGAATCTATTATACCCACGGTATTATCAAGTTGCAAGCGAAACTTGAAGCCAAGTCCGCTTCTGGGAAAAATTTGCAAAAGCCACCCTTCGTTTATATTCGCTCTAATACCTGTAGGTATAGTTATACTCTCATTGTTAGATAAAGTAAACCTAAATGGAGCAAAAAAATCATAACCTGCGCTGCCCTTTGTAGCTCTAGTGGGAATTTTTAATTCCAAAAACGCTTCTTTTGCCTCTTTTTCGGGAAAACCCAGTTTTTTTATTGCATTTACAAAGTTATCTTGGCTTACTTTTTCGAATCTACCTGCTCTTTTCATAATTATTTCTCCTAATTTTTATTTGCCCAAACAGGCGCGGGAATCCTTCCGCCTCTAGATATAAAATCATAAGGGGAAGACAAATTTATTGGCATTATCGGAGCCGTTCCTAAAAGTCCGCCAAAGTCAACTAAACCATCTTCCTTGCCGTATACCGGAATAATTCTTACTGCGGTAGTTTTGTTGTTAACCACACCTATAGCCGCTTCATCTGCAATTAGTGCGCTAATAACTTCACTCGGAGTACTTCCGCTTACCGCTATCATATCAAGCCCTACACTGCAAATTGCCGTCATAGCCTCTAGCTTTTCTATTCTGAGTACTCCCTTTTTTACTGCCCCTATCATACCAATATCTTCACTAACTGGTATAAACGCTCCGCTAAGTCCGCCAACGTGCGAACTTGCCATAATTCCGCCCTTCTTTACCGCGTCGTTTAGCAATGCAAGACAAGCTGTCGTGCCACAACCTCCCACACATTCTAGACCAATTTCTTCTAATATATGCCCAACAGAATCTCCCATTACCGGAGTAGGAGCAAGACTTAAATCCACTATTCCAAAATTTGCATTTAATCTGCGACTTGCCTCCTGCGCAACGTATTGACCAACTCTTGTTATTTTGTAAGCTACTTTTTTAATAGTTTCGGAAACTACCGACAAGTCCTTTCCTTTTACCTTTTCTAAGGCAACTTTTACAACCCCGGGTCCGCTTACACCGACATTTATCATTACATCGCCTTCGCCCACTCCGTGAAAAGCCCCCGCCATAAACGGGTTATCCTCTACCGCATTGGCAAATACAACAAGCTTAGCGCAGCCTATACTGTTGTTATCTCTGGTTAGATATGCCGTTTTTTTGACAATATCACCCATTATTTTTACCGCATCCATATTTATACCTGACTTTGTGGACGCAATATTGACCGAAGAACATACCTTATTTGTAACAGAAAGAGCCTCAGGAATACTTTCCAAAAAATCCCTCTCAAAAGGTGTTATACCTTTATGCACAAGGGCAGAATATCCTCCAATAAAGTCAACGCCTATTTCGGTAGCGCACCTATCGAGTGTTTTGGCAATTTCTACGCTTTGACCTGTTTTTGCCACTAATAAACTAACAGGTGTTACTGATACCCTTTTGTTAACAATAGGTATACCCGTTTCACTGCTAATTTCGTTGCCTACCTCAACAAGCCGTCCCGCTTTGTCGATTATTTTACTATGAATTCTTTCACAAGTTTCTTCTATAGTATTGCCGATACAATCTAGCAATGATATTCCCATTGTAATTGTTCTTACGTCCAAATGTTGAGACTTTATCATCTCATTTGTTTCCAAAACCTCATTGATCGATATCATAAATACCTCTAAATCCTATGCATGCTGTTAAAAATAGCTTCGTTTTGAATATGGATTTCCACACCAATATCTCCTGCCGTTTCTTGTAATTTTTGCGATACAGCATTAAAATCACAATCAGTTCCGCTGAGGTCCACTAGCATAATCATAGTAAAATAATCCTGCATTACCGTCTGAGAAATATCTTCTATGTTAATACTTAATTGGAATAGCGTGTTGCTTACTTTTGCAATTATTCCTTTCTTATCCTTTCCGATAACCGATACAATAGCCTTCATACATTCTCCATTGCTTTATAGCCAAGGCAAAATAATTGTTGCCTCAAACAAAATTTGTCTACTATTATAACAAATATCTTTCACTTAGACAAATAT
>CAYIZR010000123.1:0-3953 GCA_964367755.1 uncultured Christensenella sp.
GTTTTGATATGTTTGTTTTAGTACATATCTCCCATACCGCCTGCGGGCATCATAGGAGGTGCCGGGGGCTCGGGAATATCAGCTACAAGAGCTTCTGTTGTAAGTAAGGTTGCCGCAACGCTTGCTGCATTTTGAAGGGCGCTTCTTGTTACCTTAGTTGGGTCAAGAATGCCTGCTTTCATCATATCGCAATAATTGTCCTTAGCCGCATCATAACCAAAATTAAGTTTAGCCGAAGTAATTATTGTATTAACAACTACACCGCCGTCTACGCCTGCATTGGCAGCAATTTGTCTAACGGGAGATTCCAGAGCCTTAACAACAATTCTTCCGCCGGTAGCTTCGTCTCCTTCCAAAGATAAAATATATTTTTTTACGCTTTCCAATATGCTAAGCAAAGCAATTCCACCGCCGGGAACAACTCCCTCTTCTACTGCTGCGCGTGTTGCCGAAAGTGCATCTTCTATTCTTAACTTTGCATCCTTCATTTCTACTTCGGTAGCCGCGCCAACGTTAATTACCGCAACTCCGCCGGCTAGTTTTGCAAGTCTTTCTTGAAGTTTTTCTTTGTCATAACTACTTGTGCTATCACTTAACTCACGCTTGATAGCAGCAATTCTATTTTTTATTTCGTTTGTGTCGCCAAAGCCGTCTATTATGGTGGTGTAATCCTTACTAACCTTAACCATTTTTGCTCTGCCTAGTTGGTCAACAGTAACTTCCTTTAGGTCAAGTCCTGTTTCTTCACTAATAACAGTACCACCGGTTAGGATAGCTATGTCTTGAAGCAAGGCTTTTCTGCGGTCGCCAAAAGCGGGAGCCTTAACAGCTACACAATTTAGCACTCCTTTTATTTTGTTAACTACCAAAGTAGCTAAAGCCTCGGTCTCGTAGTCCTCAGCTATAATAAACAATTTTAGTCCGCCCTTAATAACCTGATCTAGTACAGGAATAAGTTCTTGTATGGAAGATATTTTTTTATCGGTAATCAAAATAACCGGATTTTCTATTTCTGCTTCCATCTTATCGGTATTTGTTACCATATAAGGGCTAGCATAGCCACGGTCAAATTGCATACCTTCAACCACGCTTAATTCTGTAAGCATAGTTTTGCTTTCGGCAACGGTAATAACACCGTCATTGCCTACCTTTTCCATAGCGCTGCTAATTAGCTCTCCAACGGTCTCGTCCCCTGCCGAAATACTGGCAACGCTGGCAATCTCGTTCTTTTCGCTAACTTCTTTGCTTATTTTTTTGAGTTCTCCAACTGCAATTTCTGCGGTTTTCAAAATACCCTTACGCAAAGCCATAGGATTGGCGCCTGCGGCAACGTTCTTTAAGCCTTCTTTAATAATGGCTTGAGCAAGCACTGCTGCCGTTGTTGTTCCGTCACCGGCTATGTCGTTGGTTTTGGTGCTGACTTCCTTAATAAGTTGGGCTCCCATATTTTCGAAAGCGTCCTTTAAGTCAATTTCTTTGGCTATGGTAACGCCGTCATTAGTAATTAGTGGTGAACCAAATTTTTTCTCAAGTACCACGTTACGTCCCTTAGGCCCTAAGGTTAGTTTTACGATGTTGGCAAGAGTGTCAACACCTGTTTCCAGGGCTTTTCTGGCTTCTTCTGCATATTTGAATTGTTTTGCCATATTTTTTTACCTCCTAATTATTCTACGATAGCTAAAATATCACTTTGCCTGATTATTGTTACTACTGCGTCGTCAAGTTTGTATTCCGAACCTGCGTATTTTGAGTACAATACCTTGTCTCCTACCTTGACTGCCATCTTTACTTCCTTGCCGTCTACAATTCCGCCCGGGCCTACAGCCACAACCGTTGCCATAGTTGGCTTTTCTTTTGCGCTTCCCGTAAGGATAATTCCGCTTGCGGTCACATCCTTAAGTTCCTCCTGTTTAATAACGACCTTATCAAAAAGTGGTTTCAAAGTCATTTTTTTTTGCCTCCTTCCTTTTATTGTTATTGTAAATAATTTCCAAATAAGGATACGAGATATTATATCGTATATCCTAATTTTTGTAAATTATTTTTGTTAAATGTTATGTGATTATATCACAAAAAAAAATATTACTCTACTTATTAGACAAAATACTTGATATTATTCCTTTTTTAACGCGCCGTAAGTTTGTTTTTTGCGGTAGTACGTTCTGACCACGCACCTAGATACACCGACAAATCTTGACTTTCTACATATATCAAGCAATTGTCGTCTATACTGCTAAACTGTATACTGTTAGCGCTTTCTAGTTCAGTTACGTTTACGGTTTTGGTCAAGTCTATGTCTACTAAGTTACTGCAATTCGATATAGCAAAATTTGCTATACTGGCCGTTTTATATAAATCTAGCGCGGTAAGTTCGCTAATATTGCTAAAGGCATTGCTATTGATTCTTCCTAAGTTAAAATCTTGAGCAAACAGCAAGCCAAGTTCTATCCTGACTGGCTGTCCATTGCTACTAGGCATAAACTTATCATAAAAATAAGTTTCCACATTATTATCGCTAACAAATTTAAGTAAGGTATGCTTGCCCCAGTTTATTTGATATTTGTTATTGTCGCCGATTACCTCTATTTCTACCTTTGTGCAAAAATTGTCCTTATAACTATAGTTTTCATAACTATATCTATCCTTATACTTGGTATATTCGGTTTCTCCTACCACCAAGCAAACACCTTTTGCGGTATTAAATGCATTTTGCCCGATAAAATTGTAACTTCCGCTATCTATTACTTGTTTTGATTTTTCTGTGTCCAAAAATACCGTTAACTCGGTTAAATTCTCGCTGAAAAAAGCCTCGTTTGCGATAAGTGTTGTTTCACTATCAATTACAACCTTGCCTGACCCTATTATTCTGCCGAAATTAGGATAACAACCAATCAGTATGGTGTCGGCATATATCAAAGCGTCGGAGTCCGTCCTTGTGGAAATACTTGTAGTGTAATAATTTAATGCCGCCGTATAAAAACCAGCTTGATAAAAAGCGTCTTTATCACAATATATAATGTTGTTTGTATCATTTATTGTTTTTAATTTTGTGCACTGGGCAAAAGCCCCCTCATATATTCTATCCACATTGCCAAAATTAGCCGCGGCAATTTGGGTACCGTAAAATGAATATTGGGTTACCTCTTCTAGCGATGATGGAATATCACTCAAAACAAGGGAGGTGCATTTATAAAAGGCGTAAGCCGAAATACTCTCTAGGCTGTCGGGAAGATTTATTAAACTGAGCTTGCCGCAATGCGCCACTTCCTCGCCGTCCTCTATTATCGCGCCAAAGGCGTTTGTTCCTATATAATTAAGGGCGCTATCGCCGATAATTACCACCTCTTCTAATTTTTCACACCCTGCAAAAGCCGATGCGCCTATTATTTCGTATTCTTCAGGAATAATAACTTTGGTAATACTTTTATCTCCCTCAAAAGCTCTGTCGGCAATGCCGAGTATTTCGTTTCCGTTGTACTCTTTCTCGGGCAATTGTAACACAGAATGTTCCAAATTGTCATAGGTTATGCCTGCAATAAGCTTGTTAATAACAATAAAAGAGTTGTTTTGTTCGGTAAGATAACAATATAGCTTAAACGCCCCCGAAATTGTATTTTTCATATCGTATTTTTTGGTACACTCCCTATCGGTATACCAACCGTTAACGGCATAGCCCTTTACATATGGCGTAGATACGTTCAAAATATTTCCTTCGATTGCCGGAACCGTCTGAATAACTTCATTTTCTAAGTCCGCTATCTCAAAATTTGTGGCAATAAAGCTTATATAAAAAACATCTTTAAGAATAATATCGGTAGACACTTCTTCGGCATCGTCTTTTACATATAGAGTTGCGGTGTCTTCTTTGCTACCCGAAGCTATGGTAATTGTTACGACCCCTTCTTTTTTTGTGGAAATAATGTTGTTTTCCACCTCCGCTATGGTGTTGTTAC
>CAYIZR010000124.1:0-3946 GCA_964367755.1 uncultured Christensenella sp.
ATTTATATAGGTAATATTTGATGGGGATACTCTTGAAAAAAAACCATAAAAATGGTAGAATATAATTAGCTATAAACAGGAGAATTATAATGAAAGAACATCAGCTTAGATACGAGAGGGAATTTTTGAGTCCTTACGCAAAAAGAAGCGAGGACACTTTGGGACGCAAAAAAGAAATGGAGCCGTGTTCTTTTCGTACCGAATTTCAAAGAGACCGTGACAGAATAATTCATTGTAAGTCTTTTAGGAGGCTAAAACACAAAACTCAAGTTTTTCTTAGTCCCAATGACGACCATTACAGAACCAGGCTTACACATACTTTGGAAGTAACCCAAATTGCGAGGACTATTTCTCGCGCGCTGCTGCTTAACGAGGATTTGACCGAGGCAATTGGGCTAGGTCATGACTTGGGGCATACACCCTTTGGACACGCAGGAGAGAGAGTGCTAAACGCTCTAAGCGGGCATTTTAAGCACAATGAACAGAGTTTACGAGTTGTAGAGACTTTGGAAAACGATGGAAAGGGGCTTAACTTAACTTTTGAGGTTCGCGACGGAATATTACAACACACAAGCAAAGGCAACCCTGCAACTTTGGAAGGTAAAGTAGTATCATACGCTGACAGAATAGCTTATATTAACCATGATATAAATGACGCAATCAGGGCAGGAGTAATTACCGCCGATAGTCTTCCTAAGGACTGTAGGCAGTATTTGGGGGAGAGTAAGAGCGCAAGGATAAACACATTGGTTAAGGATATAATAAATCATTCTTACGGCAAAAATAAAATTAGCTTAAGTGAAGAGGGCGATTATTATATGAATAAGCTCCGCGATTTTATGTTTGATAACGTGTATTTTACTACCGCTGGAGAAAAACTTCAGGAAAAGGCAGATAGGATGCTTGCTATTTTATTTAATTATTTTATAAAACATCCCGGAGAAGTGCCCAAAAATATGATAACTACCGAAGATGTAACGACCTTCGTTTGCGACTATCTTGCAAGTATGACAGACAATTACGCTATTTCACTTGCAAAAAATTTGTTTATTCCGGAGGGTAATTTTTAATGTCGGTAAATTTTCTTAACGAACAACAGGATAAAGCTGTCAAAGATACCGAAGGGGCAGTATTGGTTTTTGCCGGCGCAGGCAGTGGCAAAACAAGAGTTCTCACGCATAGAATCGTATATTTGATTGAAGAAAAAAATGTCAAACCTTGGAATATTTTAGCAATAACTTTTACCAATAAGGCAACTGCAGAAATGAAAATAAGGCTAAGTGATATGCTCGGGGAAAACGATGTTTGGGTATCTACTTTTCACTCTTTGTGTACCCGAATATTATTTAATTATGCAGACCGTATTGGTTTTGACAAAAACTTTTCTATTTTTGATGAAACAGCTTCAAAAAGAATAATGCAAAGAGTAATGAGGGAAAAACATCTTGATGAAGACAAGGAAATGCCGAAGCTAGTTAATCATATTTCCAATGCGAAAAATAAAGGTCTTTCCCCGATTGAGTATGGCAAGTTATTAAGTGATGGCGCATATAAGAGGGGCGAAGAAGAGTTAATAACCGAAGTTTATGAGCGTTATGATGAACTCCTTAAAGAAAATAACGCTATGGATTTTGATGATTTGCTGATAAGGACAAAAGAGCTCTTGCTTACCTGTGACGAAGTTAGAGAACATTATCAAAATAAGTTTAGATACGTTCACGTTGACGAGTTTCAAGACACTAATGAAGTGCAGTTTGAGTTGATAAAATTATTTTGCGGAAAGCATAAAAATATATTTGCAGTAGGCGATGACGACCAAAGTATTTACGGTTGGAGGGGAGCTAATGTTGACAATATATTAAGCTTTGACAAAACTTATCCGAATGCAAAAATATATAAGCTTGAACAAAATTACCGTTCTACTCAAGCAATATTAGATTGTGCTAATAATATTATTAAGAACAACAAAAAGCGTAGCGAAAAGAGCTTATTCACCGATAAAAAAGGTGGTGTAAGGGTAGAATATTTGATAAATGCAAACGAGTATAACGAGGCGGACAGGATACTTGATACAATAAGGACACTCAAGCGTGTTGATGGTTACAGCAACAGCGAGATAGCAATATTGGTTAGGAATAACTATTTGACGCGTGTTTTTGAAGCAGGACTAAACAAAACAGGCATAAGCTATAAAGTTTTTGGCGGCTTTAAGTTTTTTGACAGAAAAGAAATTCAAGAAGTTATCGCGTATATGCGAGTTATCGCTAATCCAAAAGATACCGAAGCATTAGGAAGAATAATCAACACACCCAAAAGAGGAATAGGGGAAAGTACGGTGGCTAATCTAGAAAATTATGCCGCTAATCAAAGAATACCACTTTATGAAGTGATATTAAATATTGACAGCAATACCGAGCTAAGTCAGTCGGTAAAAAATAAAATAAAACCTTTCAAAGAACTTATGGAAGGACTAAAATACGAGAGTATGCAAAGTGATTTTTACACTTTTGCTACCAAGCTTATTAAGGCGGTAGGGTTTGAAGAATACTATACGTCGACAAATAAGGAAGAGGATATAAACCGCTGGGAAAACATCAAAGAAATAATAACTCATATCAAGGATAATTTTGCCGATGAAGAGTCAAATATAGAGACCTTTTTGCATTCGGTCACCCTAGACAGAGGGGCAGATGAAAATTTTGACACAGATAATCTAATTCTTGCAACTATGCACGCGGTTAAGGGGCTTGAATTTAAGGTGGTATTTATCGTGGCTTGTGAAGATGGCATATTACCGTCCAAAATGTGTTTTAGCGAGGCAAACGGCATTGAGGAAGAAAGGCGAGTTATGTATGTTGCAGTAACAAGAGCGCAAGAGAGGCTATATATTTCTTGTGTAAACGGCACAAGGTCAAAGTACGGCTCTTATGAAAGGGCGCTTCCTTCCAGGTTTATTTCGGAGTCAAAAGGGGATATAGTCAGAAGAATAACAGAGGATAGTTATTTTGAAAAAAGATACATTGATGGCGATTATGATAGTGCCATTCCCAAAAGCTATCAAATGAGGGAAATAGGCAATTACAGCGCGCCAAAGCCAGTTGAACAACCCAAAAAAGTATATAACGAAAGTGCAAAAGGCTTTGTATCGGGCGCCAAGGTTGAGCACAAAAAATACGGTAAAGGTACGGTTATTATTGTAGAAGGGGCGGGGCAAGGCACCACGGTTACAGTTGCTTTCCCAACCTTAGGAATAAAAAAATTTGCGGTGGCGAACGCCCCTATCAAACTTATTTGAGAGGTTAGTTATGGGAAGAATGGAAGAACTAATTAAGCTTGTCAACACTTACGCAAAGGAATATTATGAAAACGACGAGCCTACTGTTTCGGATATGGAATACGATATGCTCTATTACGAGCTTGTTGATTTGGAAAAAGAAAGCGGCATAGTTTTGCCGGATTCCCCTACGCATAGAGTTGGTGGAGCTACGATAAAGAGCTTTCAAAGTTATGCCCATAAATTACGGCTATACTCTTTAGACAAAGCCAAAGATGAAAAAGAATTGGAAAACTATTATGTCAAAATTATTAAGGCGTTGGGGTTTTTCCCCAAAATGACAGTAGAGCATAAATATGACGGACTTACCCTTTCTCTTACCTATAAAGAAGGTGCTCTTGTGGCTGCGGCAACTAGAGGAGACGGAGTTGTGGGAGAAAACGTCACAGCTCAAGTAAAAACTATAAAATCGGTACCACTAAGTATTTCTTATATGGGAGAAATAGAGATACAAGGCGAGGGCGTTATGCGTTTGTCGGCTTTCGAAAAGTATAATAAAAGAGCGAAGACACCTCTAAAAAATGCCCGAAATGGTGTTGCCGGAGCCATAAGAAATCTTAATCCTAAAATAACTGCTTCAAGACAACTTGATTTTGTGGCATACAATATAGG
>CAYIZR010000125.1:0-3902 GCA_964367755.1 uncultured Christensenella sp.
GTTATGTATTATTTGAACAAACGGACAAGTTGTATCAATAACTAAATTATATTTTGCTTGTAGTTCTTCCTTTACTTTAGGACTGCAACCGTGCGCGCTTATTAACACTACGTCGCCATCAACTATTTTGGTGGCATCTTTCATAGCAAAAATATTACTCTCTTCCAGTTTCTTGATAACTCCTGCGTTATGAATAAGAGGATGAAGGCAAAATGCATTATTGCCATTAGCGGTAGCTTTTTTTGCCATATCAACCGCTCTTTTTACCCCTTCACAAAAACCACAGACTCCCAGCGTTATTTGCATATAAATCCCAATATCGTCTCCGTAACTTCCTCAACATTCATATCCGAAGTATCAATTACTATTGCATTATCTGCAACAACTAATGGCGCAAATGCCCTTGTAGTATCTTGCAAATCACGTTTTTCTATATCTTCTTTTATTTCTTCCAGAGGAAAATTCTGTCCTTTTTCTTGTAGGTCTATTTGTCTTCTCCGCGCCCTGATTAGGCTAGATGCTGTCATAAAAAACTTATATTCGGCATCAGGCAATACAAAACTTCCTATATCTCTACCGTCCAAAACACAATCGGTTTTTTGTGCGATTTTACGTTGCAACTCCACAAGCTTGATTCTTACAGCAGGAATCTTAGAAATTGTAGAAGCCGCCATAGATATATCGTGATTTCTAATATAAGGCGTAACGTTTTCTCCGTTTATTATTACCTGTTGAACACCTTCAGACTCGTATATTTCCATATTAAGTTTATCAAGAAGGGACATTATTTTTTGTTCATCATCTAGAGGAACGTTATTTTTTATTGCATAATACCCCATACCGCGATACATAGCGCCTGTATCCAAATAAGAAATACCCAATTTTTTGGCTATAATTTTGGCTATGGTGCTTTTTCCACTACCACTTGGCCCGTCTATTGCAATATTCATAAAATTTTCCTCCGTTAAATAATATTTTTACCAGCTAAATTTGCTGTTGCAAAGGCAATTTGTAGATTATATCCGCCTGTTAATGCATCAACATCAATAATTTCTCCTGCAAAGTAGAGGTTTTCTATCAGCTTACTTCGCATATTGGAAGATATTATTTCTTTGGTGTCTATTCCGCCGGCTGTTATTATACCGTTTTCTATACAATCCAGTCCACTGACCGAAAATGTCAAATTTTTTAACAGATATACTAAAGCTTTGCGCTCCTCTCTAGTAATAAAGCTAACAGTTTTGTTTTCGTCTATCTTTGATAGTTTTATTATAAACGGAATCAGGCTTGAAGGCAAGAGACCGCTAAGGCTGTTTTTGAAAAATTTATTTGATTGCGCTGAAAAATCTCTTAATACTCTATTATCAAGCTCTTCAATTGTCAAAGCGGGTTTCAAGTCTATTTTAACAGTAAGAGTATTTAGATTCAGGCGATTTATTCTACTAGATAAGCTAAGTGCCAATGGACCCGATATACCGTCAGAAGTAAACAGCATTTCTCCGAATTCTTTAGAGATAATTTTTTTATTGTCAATATTTATAGCTAATAATTCTACATTTTTTAGGGAAAGTCCTTGAAGAGAAGGCATATTTATTAAAGAAATAGCCATATTATCTGCAAAAAATGCTTTATTTAATTTGATACCGACCAAAGCAGGTCGCAACGTCACTATATTGTGCCCTAATTTTTTTGCGAAATTATATCCGTCGCCCGTACTTCCTGTTGTTGGATAACTAACTCCGCCTGTTGCAATAATTACTTTGTCAGGGAAATAAGTATTTTTTTCGGTAATAATTTTTGTTATTACACCATTGCTAGCAATAACGTCAGTTACCTTTTCATTCAAAATTATCTTTACATTATTATTTTCAAGCTCTTTTATTAAGCCTTTGATAATGTCACTTGACTTGTCGCTTTGCGGAAAGACACGATTACCGCGCTCTACCTTAAGGTGAACGCCTGCGCTTTCAAAAAAATCCATAACTTTATTGCAATCACAGCTTTTTAACGCGCCATACATAAACTTTGGATTTGATATAATGTTTGTTAAATATTCGTCGAAAGAGGTGTAATTGGTTAAATTACACCTCCCTTTACCTGTAATATACAGTTTTTTACCTAATTTTTCATTCTTTTCTAGAATAGTGACATTTGCGCCTTGTCGTGCTGCAACAATGCTGGCAAACATACCCGCAACTCCACCACCAATAACAAAAACTTTCATTAGCTAATTGTCGCTAAGACTTCGCCTGAGTCTATTTTTGCGCCTACTGCTACCGCAATATTAACTACCCCGTCAACAGGAGCGGCAATATCGTTTTCCATCTTCATAGCTTCCAAAACTAAAATCGGGTCGCCTTTTTTTACGCGTGCGCCACTTTTTACTTTTAAGGATAACACGGTTCCCGGCATGGGAGAAACAACAGGCGCTCCTGCGCATGTTACATTAGGACTAGCCACATTTACCGGAGCAACGGGAGCAGGCTGAGCCGCTATCTCTACTTTAGGTTGTGAAACTGCTTCTACCTTTTTTTCGGGAGCGATGTAATCTGTATCTTGTATCTCTACCTTATACTTTTTGCCGTCAACAGTTACGTTTAATACCCGCTTATGTTGGTTTTCTCTCCAAATAAAGTACTTTTCAGAAACTTGCGGGAACATACAATAAGAAAGAACGTCCTCTTCTCTTGTATAATATTTTTGCATTTCCTTTTTATAATTTTCATATTCAGGCTTAAGTAGATCGGCAGGACGAACGGTAATGATTTCGTCATCTCCTATACATTTTTTTACGATGTCTTTGTCAGGCTCTGCCGGTAACTTTCCATATTCTCCACGTAATAATGCCTTTGACTCCTTGGTTATCATTTTGTAACGCTCTCCTGTTACAACATTTAGTACAGCTTGCGTCCCAACGATTTGGCTAGTTGGAGTAACAAGCGGAGGATAACCAAAATCTTTTCTAACTCTCGGAACTTCTTCAAGAACTTCCAAATATTTGTCGCTAGCTCCCTGCTCTTTTAATTGGTTAATAAGATTACTAAGCATTCCACCGGGAACTTGATAAATTAGTGCGTTAACATCAACTTTTAATACTTTAGGATTAAGGAAGCCATCAAGCTTTAATCTATCGGCAACTCCGCTAAAATAAGCAGCTATATCAGAAAGTAAACTTAAATCTAGGCCGGTATCATACTTGGACCCCCTCAACGTAGCCACAATAGGTTCGGTAGCAGGCTGACTTGTGCCATTGCCTAGAGGCGACAGTGCGGTGTCAATTATATCAACTCCCGCTTCGATTGCCTTGAGATAAGTCATATCGCCTGTGCCGGAAGTGTTATGTGTGTGCAAATGAACAGGTATATTTACGGTAGCTTTGATTGCTTTTACTAGTTCGTATGCATCATAAGGTAATAATAAATTAGCCATATCTTTGATACAAAGCAAATCCGCTCCCATATTTTCCAGCTTTTTAGATAAATCCACAAAATAATCGATGTTATGAACCGGGCTTGTTGTATAACTTAGCGCCGCCTCACAAAGTCCTCCGTGTTTTTTGGTGGACTTAATCGCTTGTTCTAAATTTCTTATATCGTTCAGCGCATCAAAAATTCTAATAATATCTATACCGTTTTCTATAGACTTTTTTACAAACATATCTACAACGTCATCTGCATAATGTTTATATCCAAGCAAATTTTGACCACGAAGTAGCATTTGAAGCTTTGTATTGGGAAGTCCCTCTTTTAATGCTCTTAGTCTATCCCATGGGTCTTCATTAAGAAAACGCAAACAGCTATCAAAAGTAGCGCCGCCCCAGCATTCCACCGAAAAATACCCCACTTTGTCAATTTTGTCAAGAATCGGCAACATTTCTGAAGTTTTCATACGGGTTGCGGCTT
>CAYIZR010000126.1:0-3902 GCA_964367755.1 uncultured Christensenella sp.
CCATAACGTTTTTAACTATACCTGCAGCGTCTATTTCGTACATTGCCATCAAGTCTTCGTGCAAACCAATTGCCGAAAAATGGTCTTGCAAGCCAAGTTTCTTAAAGGCGCAAGCCATACCACTTTCTACAACTACTTCACCTACCGCGCTACCAAGTCCACCAATAACGGTATGGTCTTCTACAGTTACTATTCTGCGAGTATCCTTAACAGCTTTTATTACAGCTTCTCTGTCAATAGGCTTAATTGTGTGCATATTAAGTACTCTAGCCGATATTTTGTGGTCAAACTCCAAAATTTTGGCAGCTTGTATAGCCTGATATACGCAAGAACCGCAAGCAATTATAGTAACATCCTTGCCGTCGGCCATTTCCACAGCCTTGCCTACCTCAAAACCATAATCATCTGTGCTATAAACTGTTTGGTCAAAACCACGGTTAATTCTAATATAGAACGGTCCCGGCGTGTTCGCTGCTGCTCTGACGGCAAGTCCTGTTTCGATACCATCAGCAGGACAAATAAGAGTCATATTAACTAAGCCTCTAATAACTGCAAAATCTTCAATGGCGTGATGTGTAGAACCAGCCTGACCAAAAGAAGTTCCGCCGTGCGTACCAATTATTTTTACATTGACGTTCTGATAACAAATATCAGAATGTACTTGGTCTAGAGAACGCAAGCTTGCAAACACCGAAAAGCTACTGGCAAAGGGAATAAATCCACATTTGGCAAGTCCTGCAGCAATACCATACATATTTTGTTCAGCAATGCCAACGTTTATTAGTCTATCAGGGAACTTATCGGCAAAGTCTCCAATTTTCGTGGAGCCTTTCAAATCTGCTGTAAGAGCTACAATATTGGGATTTTCCTCCCCTAATTGTGTCAAGGTTTTTCCGTAAATTTCAGCGGTAGCAAGCTTAGTGCTTTCTACTGCGGTAAAAGATAATCCTCCTGCCATTTTACTTGCCCTCCTTTTCTGCTACTGCTTTTCTGCTTTCATAATATTCTTTCAAATCTTTCTTAGCTGTAGCGTATTTGTCATCATCCATAGCGCCATAATGCCATTTATAATTGCCTGCCATGTAGCTTACGCCTTGCCCCTTAACGGTGTCAGCAATAATACATACTGGCTTATCTTTTGCTTGCAAAGCGTACTCAATAGCTTCGCAAAGCTCGTCAAAACGGTGACCGTTAATAACCTTTACGTCAAAGCCAAAAGCCTTCCACTTATCGGGGAATGGCTCTAATGCCATAACATCCTCGGTGTTTCCGTCTATCATATTATGGTTTCTGTCAACTATAGTAATAAGATTATTAGCCTTAAAATGCGCGGTAGCCATAGCCGCTTCCCAAACCGAACCTTCATCGCATTCCCCATCACCCAAAATCAAAAAGGTCTTATAGCTCTGTTTGCGGAGCCTTGCAGCAAGCGTCATTCCTAATGCTATGCTAGAGCCGTGCCCCAAACTTCCGGTAGATGCATCAAGCCCTTTTACTTTGTTGCTGTCAAGATGCATTCCTAATTTGCTTCCAGTAAGATTAAAAGTTTTTAAGTCTTCTTTTTCTATAAGTCCCAAATCAGCAAACATTGCGGCAAGGATAATGCCTATATGTCCTTTACTGACAACGCAACGGTCTCTGTCAGGATCAGTGGGATTTTTTGGGTCAAAATTCATATATTTATAATACAAAACCGTCAAAATATCAGCAGCGCTGAAACTTCCTCCGATATGTCCGCTTCCTGCCCAATATGTAGTCTCTAAGCAAAGCGATCTTAAATCATTCGCTTTGTCTTCAAGACGCAGCCATTCTTGTTTTGTTAAAGCCATGGTAACAACCTCCTGATTATTATTTTATTTGAATTCCGGATGATTACTTCTAACCACCTTGTAAGCTTCGTCGGCAATGTCCCATGTAAACTTAATGTCTTCATCGGTCAACGCGTCATTGATAAATAAATTATGGTGACTGGTAAAGAATACTCCTCTCTTTACACATTCTGCAACCCATTCTTGGTGAAGTATAGTGGATGGATAGTCATTAGAAAGACGCATAAACCACATTGAAGGCTCACCTGTGACTTTCAAGTCAAATCCATTGGATTTTGCCACGTCAATAAGACCGCTTTGTAATTTTCTGCCCTTTTCATTGATACTTTGCGCCGTTCCGTTTGCTTTCATTTTTTTAACGCAAGCAATACCTGCTGCCAAAGGCACACTAGATAGCCAATAGCTACCGGTATACATAATATCTTCCGCCGCGCCCTTCATAGCGTTTGTTCCGCAAAGCGCAGATACATTATAGCCATTGGCTATAGCCTTGCAATAACAAGTTAAATCAGCCTTGATTCCGTAATGATGGTCACTTCCGGCAATGTCCAAACGGAATCCACAACGCACGTCATCAAATATAAGTACAATACCGTTGTCATCACATATCTTACGCATTCTGCTCCAATATCCTGGTTCTGGCAAAGAGCTATCGCCCATAGCGGGATGATAGTAAGGGGTAGAAACAAGACAAGCGATTTCACCGGGATGGTCTTTTACTAGTTTTTCAAACTGTTCAACGTTGTTCCAATCAATATAAAAGGTATTTATAACGTCTTCTTTTACAACGCCCGCATAGCCAATTTTTTGACACCATGGAGCTACTCCGTGATAAAAGCCATTAATCAGTACCATCTTTTTTCTATTTGTCTTGGCTTTTGCAATCATTGTTGCATATTGTGTTACATCCCCGCCGTTTTTCGCAAAGAACGCCCAGTCAGCCATATCAATTGTATCCACCATAAGTTCGGCAAAATTAACCAAATTGTCGGTAGGTAGCGTGACGCAATTGCCTCTCTTCATTTGCTCTAAAGCCGCCGCATCTACGTCAGGGTCATTATAGCCTAAAATATTGGGGCCATATGCGCACATATAGTCAATAAAACGGTTGCCATCAACGTCCCAAAAATATGTTCCTTCTGCTTTAGAAGAAAATAACGGGAACGCCGATGTTGGTATAGCGCAGCCTTCGGCAGGACCTAAATGTCCATATATGCCTGCTGGCACTACTTTAAGAGCTCTTTTGAATAACTCATTACTTTTTTTATATGTATTTATTTTAGTCATATTTAGCCTCCTGTTTACAGATATTGATTGACCATTGTCAAAAGCTTCGACATTTGGTCAAGCATATCAACTTTACCCTTAACTAAAAACTTACCTTGACCTAAGCCATTGTAGCTTGAAGTTTTTCCGTTAAGCAAATCATGCGCAAATTCCAAATCAGAAAAATACATCATTGCGCGAGGATTTTCAGATTCTGCAATTTCTGCAGACATATGTCCGTCTTTTACTGTTATCGTTGCTTGAAGTCCCTCAGGAATTCCGCAAGCTATTTCTCCATCGGAAATACGTTTTGCAACCTCTTTTCCTATTTCGTCACTGTTGCCGATTTCACACATAGCAAAAAACGCCGTATAAGCTGTCAAAGTTGTGTTTATCTCAAAAAACTTTTTGTCTTGTAAAAGTTCGGGCGAAGAAGGCTTCAAAAAATACACTAGTCTATCTGTAAGCTTGGTGAAAGTCCCCGTGAGGAAACCCACCTTAGACACGTTAATAAACAAAGGTATGGTTTTTTTACCATCAATTAAGTTGTTAAAATGCTCGGGAGAAACAAACCAAAGTTTTAATTGCGCTGAGGATTTACCTGCCACAAAAGTACATTTACCATCCTTAAAAATAAGCGCCCCACAACCTGCTTCGGGAACATTAAATGATACCGAAATCTCCAGATTTTTTATTAAATCTTGGGAAACGTCATCCATACTGCATAGATCTTGAATATTACGTAATACTGCAAACAAATTTATTTTTGCCTTTGTTACATTATCCATGTTTACTGCCTCCTTATAT
>CAYIZR010000127.1:0-3894 GCA_964367755.1 uncultured Christensenella sp.
ACTTTACTAAAGTTCGGAATTCGGAATTGATCAACTAATAATGAACAAAAAGTCAAAGTCTATTATATATTATAAAATGGCATTTTGCAATAGTTTTTTCCATACTGTTACGAATTATAGCGGTTTATGACGGAAATAAATCAACTTACATATTTTCTGTTGCTTTATTTCGGAAAATATTATAATATTTTGTCATGGATAAGGGTAATCTAAAAAAATCAAAAATTATAGTAGCCTCAATACTCACCCCAATACTAATTATTGCTTGGGTAATTTTAGCTTTTTATTCACTCAACTCCATTACTGCATATGATAGAGATGTGGTTTTGCCAACCAGATTTATCGCCCACAGGGGATATAGTTCGAAATATCTAGAAAACACTCTTTACGCCTTTAACGCTGCCAGTATGGAAAGTTATTTTAGCGGAATAGAAACTGATATTTGGCAGACCAAAGACGGAGTATTTGTTTGTAGTCACGACGAAAACCCTTTTCTAGATAAATCGATAAAAATTCCCGAGGCAAATTATGAAGAAATTGCCTCTTTGGCTTTGGATACTTCCATTACAAAATATGATCATACTATTACTCATCTTAGCCTAGGCATTGACCTAACTAAGGAATATAGAATATGCACACTTAGGGAATACTTGTCGTCATGTTTAGTATCCCATAAGTATGCTTTGATAGAAATTAAACAGAATTTTGATAACGAACAAATCGAGGAACTATTAAACTTTGTAAAAGGCAAAATATTTCCTAGCAATGTCTTTTTTGCCAGCTTTAACAGAAGTGTACTCGAAAAAATTCATGCAAAGGCCCCTCATTATAAACTAATGCTTTTTACTTCAAATAATTATTTTGCATACCTCTATGCCGAGTTAGGCTATAATATCGGAGTTAATCAAACAGCGCTAACCGAAAAAACCATAAAAACGGCTCACCAAAAGAATAGTTATACCTTTGTATACACCGTGGAAAATCTGGAAGCATTAAATAAGTATCAACAATTGCAAGTAGACTTCGTTATTTGCGACAAAATTATAACATAAATTTTATACCCTAACTTCTCCGTAATAGTATTTGGATTTCATCTTTTCAAGGAAATAACATATCGGCTTAAAAGCAAGCAGTAATATGACAAAATTGCTTACAGTTTGTGTTATATAAAACAACGCACCGGAAATATAAGTTGCCATATACCTGTCTATCCAACCGCTTTTTCCTATTCCTCCACCAAACAGATAGTACATAAAAGTACTTTGCAAACCAAATAGAGCAGTCACCAAAGCAGTTACAAACGCCACAATAATGGCATTTTTTATTTTCAGTAGTTTTAGCAGATAAGTAACCAAACTCAACAGCCCCCAATGGATATAATACGCTGAAAGCCAAGTTGGATTAAATCCCCACAAGAACCCTTCCAGCGTACAAAACAACATGGTAGCAAAGAAGCCCGTACCTAAGCCAAAAACATAGGTATACGTCACAATAAGAAGGGTTACTACCTCAATGTTTGGTATATACATCAATACAAACTTAAAGGCATTTAAGCTGGCGCCAAGCAAAGCAATTAGCACCAGCTTTTTTATATATAATGAGCTTTTTGACATAACTTAGTCGCCGTTTACAAGCAGTATTACATAAATTGCGCCATCTTCCAAAGGAAGACTTTCCGCCCCTAAGTTTGCGCCCTTGTATTCTTTATCAAGGTAACTAACTGTAGTTGACCATTCTGACGGCTCTTCTTGATATTGTTCAAGGTTGGTATAAAAATAAAGATAACCATTAAGGGTTGGCTGTAACAAACCTATCTTGATATAATAGGCGCCATAGGCTCCGCTAGTTGATTTGGAAGAAAGGACATTGTCATCATCAAGCCTGTTTATTAGCTTGCCAAGGTATTGTTCTTGAAAAGTTCCGTTATAAATGTCTTTTAGCTTTTCCGAAGAAGAGTCGGAATAAAAAAGTTCCACATTTTGTTCCGATACAATAACTACTATTCTGTCAGTGGTAATATCGGGCGTTTGATCATCTTTGCAAGAAACAAGCAGAAAGCTTAGCGCGAGGACACACAAGAGCAGGGACAAAACAAGTCCCCTAGTAAAAAGTTTTTTCATAAGGATATACCCTCCGTATAATATTTATATACAAGTGTCCTGACTCAGGCGTAGTAGTCTACGGGTATGCCTTCCCTTTTATAGTGGCGTATAACCTTTATCCTCATACAGTAGCGGGGGCTGTGGGAATTGTGCAAAATTGCTTTCCCTTCCTTGCATATATTCAAAATGTAAAAAAGCCAATGGCTTTAGTTGGTGCTATTTTTTAGTCAGAGCCGGTTCCCGAACCTTCTTGGTCACCGGTTACTTCGTCACCAGATGTTTCATCACCGGATACTTCATCACCGCTTATTTCTTCGTCATCTCCGGTTTGATTATCTCCGTCAGAAATTTTTATTCCGCTGTTTCCGTCAACCTCTTGTTCGTTTGTGTCAGGAGCGGCTTTGGCAACTAAATAAACCTCCCTCTCGGCATTTTCGGCAGTAGTTGGCAAAAACAAATCGCCGTCCACTTCTTCCAAACTGCAATCTTCCTCACCATAAAGGAAATTTTCTTCCAAAAGAAGTTGGAAGTCTATGCTAAAAGCGCCGGCTCTGCCGTTGCGGTCTTTCAAAAACGCATTTACTAATGGAATCATAGCTTTGATGCTGTTACGATCGTCTTCGTCAGTTATAAATATATTAACAACATCATACAAATCGTTTACACTAAAGTCCAACGATATTTCCATAGAGGTCTTCATTTGCGTAGGATAATTGTCTTTGTTTACCGATGCATCTACCGTAGCTTTTTTTACCGTTATCCACTTCTTAATAATTGGCAAAGATTTTTCATACATCTCTATTTGTGGCAAATACTGCTCGTCCTCAAACAAGCCGGCAATTTTGGCTATTTCATCAAAAATCATTTTGCAGAGCGAATCGGTATTGGCTACTATATTATAATAGAATAATTGGGTATCAGTACTAAAAAACTTAGAAGCGGCGTCCGAACTAACAAAATTGCTCGTTTTGCTTAAATCCAAAAAGGTAGAAAACATAAGGTACTCAGCTAATTTTATTTCTAAATCTACTTCGTTGTTACTAATAAAGGCATTTATGCTATCATCATCTGTAGCCGCCCAATAAACATCGGGTGTGTTCCCGGTGCCGTCATTATAGGCTGCCTTAATGTTGTACGCCCCTTCCTTATGTCCCATATTCATATTATAGAAGGTATTACCCTTCAGATACGCCGAAACAAGGGCAATGGAAGATGAATCTACCCCTAACCCTTTAATGCCACTCAGCAAATCAATTAAAGCGTTTACATTTTCCGATACATTGTGACTATTTAACTTGCCGTCGATATAAGTAGAGCCACCGTTTAGTATTCTGTCCAAAAATACTTGCTGTCCAATTACATATGTTAAACCTTCCGAATTACCATATAACTTCATAGAAAATTTGGCATCAAATTGGCTCCTCTTGGTATCTAGCTTTTCATAATTGTCAAGAGCCGCCATAATATCTGGTTTAACGACATTCCTGCCCTCATCGACACGGGCAGAACAAGCCGCCGCGCTTACCAAAACTGCGCAGACTAAAACAGTTATTATAATAATTTTATACATTTTTTTATTCATAATTTTTTGTAATAACATTTCCCCATTAGGCTTAGACTAATTATACTATATAATAATTATATTGACAAGACATATTTTTTGACACTCATTCTATTTTTTCTCTGTTTTTTCTTAAAATTTATTTGACAATATTACAAAAATTACTATAATATTAAACAAAGAGGGCAAAAATGTTAATATTAACAAGCGCAATACTTATAAAAAATATAG
>CAYIZR010000128.1:0-3892 GCA_964367755.1 uncultured Christensenella sp.
GATTATTCCTCTATTGTTTATTCCCGCAAAAAGGGGATTATCATTGCCGGCAGCGTTTTGCAGTGCAGTAAATAATTTTTGGTAGTCAACTCCCGGAATAGCAAGCTGTCCGCGCGTCCTAAAGGATATAAGATGCAACTCTTCTTTGGTCAGCAATATGCTACTGTCAAGCCCAAAACTATCCGCCGCAGGTACTTGCGCCGCTAAATTTTCTGCTGGTATCAATATATCATAAAAATTCCATTTTGTAAACAAAAATAGCAACATATTGGCAAAATAAGCCACAATAAAGTTGTTTCCAAGACCATCTTTGTAAAGGGCTTGCGCCTTTTGAATATAGAAACAATTTATCTCTCTATCAACAAGGTATTCTGTGGACATTTTTATTAGCCGTAAGCCTTCAGCGATATATTTGTCCTTGTCGCAGCCTGTAAATAAGAAAGTTTTTAGAGCTTTTATTATGCCAAGAAGACCTTTGTCAACGAAGGGCATGCCGCTCTCATAATAAGCTATGCTAATTAGTTCGGTCAAAACCGAAAAAACCGATATATATGTTTCTATAACCGAGCGCGCATTGCCAACGTTTATTGTATTTTTATTAAAAAATAAAAATTCTGCCAAATTTTTATTGTGATTGGGTAAAAAATATTTGTAATCTATAGTTTCTGCATAGAAAGCATATTGCTTTTTTGTAGAGATTGTCCTTGCCACCTTAAAAACGTCAAAGCTACCTAATCCTACAACAAACCTCACAAAATCCTTGAGGGGGTTTTTTATAACTTCTTCGGGGGTAAGTAAAAAAAACCTGTAATCAGTTTCGCCAAGCAAACTTGTCAAATCTTTAGCTTGTTTTTTGTCCTTGCTGATAATAGCTAGTCCTCCTGCCTGATATGCCCCTTTGATAGCTTTGGCAAAAGCAGGAAGACCGCTTCCTATATTTATATTTGTCTTTGTGCGCATTCACTCTCCCGTATACAAGAAATTATAACCAAAAAAAGTAGTTATAAATCGGAATAGCAATAATATTTTGTCTAAATATGGAGTAATAATTATAAGCAATAACCGCTATACTAGCAGTATGAAAAAACTGCCGTTTGACTTTGTTATAAAAGTGTTATTTATCGCTTTGGCGGCTTTTGTTGTCCTCAATTTTTGTATGCTGCAAGAATTATTATGTAAAGTCATTGCTGTTTTTCAACCAATATTTTTCGGTATAGTTTTTGCCCTGATTATTAACGTGCCTATGGAGTTTTGCTATAATAAGCTACTCAAAAAAATGAAAAAAGAAAAGTTAAAAAAAATAATTTCCCTACTTTTTGGACTTGTTATTTTTGGCGGTATATTTGGTGCAGTTATCGGAGTTGCTTTGCCTGCGGGAGCAAGAAGCGTTCAGTCAATTATCGAACAAATGGCATCAAGGGATATATGGGAGAATATTTCTTCAAGCGGGAACTTTGGTAAAGCATTAGTAAATGTTGGAGAAAAGCTCTATCATTTTATTATAAATAGACTTAATTCATATGCGCCGAAAATGGTGGAAATAGCACAAAACGCAGTCAAGGTAATGCTAAATATTTTGTTTGGACTGGCCTTAGCGATAATGTTACTTGTTAATCGCGATAAGGTAAAAATTCAAATAGCTAAGTTAGCAACTTGTATATTAAAAAAAGATAAGATAGACAAACTTCAAGAGGTCACAGGCATTGCCGTTTCCAAATTTTCACGCTATTTGGGCGGGCAAGTAATAGAAGCTTTTATTTTGGGCCTTGCTTGCTATTTTGGTATGCTCATACTTAGACTTCCTTATGCTCCTTTGGTATCCCTAATAGTAGGTTTTGTCAACCTAATACCAATAGTAGGAGCTTATATCGGCGGCGCGCTATGTACGATAATTATATTTGCGGTAAGTCCAATAAAAGCTGCTATTTTTGTTGTGTTTATTCTAATACTACAACAAATTGAGGCCTTCACGACTTACCCTATTATCGTGGGAAAATATGTGGGGCTAAACGGCTTTTGGATAATGGTATCCATTATTGTATGGGGTGGATTATTTGGTTTTTGGGGAGTGTTTTTAGGTGTTCCCCTTACTGCTTTTTTGCATGATTACTTTAAGCTTATTATGGAAAAAAAGAGAGCGACGGAAAAATCCATCGCTCTAGAAGATTTATAAAAGATTTTTATGGAGTTGGATATTGATACATTATAGAAGTTTCTATTGCTGTAATAGGGGCTGTAGTTGTTTGCGCAAAGTAATAGCCACATTGGTTTCTAATTAAGCCTACAGGTGAAGGAACTTCGTCATATTGATAGATACCAAACTTGACGTCAACAGTTGCTGCGAGAGTATCGGTAAAAGTAAATACGACATTGTCAGTAAGTATGCTAAATAGCGGTATTACATAACAATCGTAAGTTTCACTGTAAAAAATAGCATCGTCAATTTCGTTAAGTGTGATTGTAATAGCCAACAAATCAACAGAACCATCATTGAAGGCAACAGAGTCGTATTGGTTATAGCTATCTACAAATTGTTTGATAGAAGTAAAAGTATCGCTAGCTATGGTAGTTTCATTGGGTTGAATATGGTGATAATTAACTACAGGGAAACCTCCGCTTGTATCCACAGGGTCGCCGATAAAATCAATTATTCCGGTAAGTAAATCACCCATATCACTATTATAAATAAAAGATCTTTGAGCTAAAGGCATATTGTCGACATTAGCAAAAGCTGTTTCTTCCAAAATACCTTTATTCCTTAGAGTTGCCACAGTAGAATTACTCATTGCATCAGTCATAGCGCTAGGTATATTAGGTAGGGTGGTTTCTGGGTCAATTAAGCTCAGGCCGCCACTATTTAAGTCTGCGGGTTTGAAAATCTCGTTTAATTTCAAGGTGGATATTTTGGCATTAATTCCATCAACAGTGGTATCTTGAAGCGCTTGCATAATAGGTTCGCTAGTTTCGTCAATTGTTATTAGCTCTCCCATGGTGGTGGAGTCAATTATAGCATTTAACTTTTCTCCCCCCAATTCGCTTAAAAGTAAGTCCTCTGTTCCGAACAAGTCATCTTGTCCTAAAGTTATTTCTTCTTCAGTAGGTACGCGCATTTTACGCAAAATAACATTGCTTTCTACGGTTATATCAAGTATTTCCGACATCACAATAGTTTCCATTTTTTCATTGATGCCGATAAGCTCTATTTCTATTTCTACTATATTACCAAGTCCGTCGTCCTCGGGTATAGTAGTCCTTTCGTAAACTTGGTCGCCAAATTCGTCAAGCACATATTGGGACTCTATGCAACAATACTTTAAGGATTGAAGCACTTTAGAGGACGATTCGGTAATTGTCATTAGCTCGCCAAGTGTAGTACTTTTTATGACATCATCGGCAACGGCGCCGCCAAGTTCGTTTATTTTTACGTTACCTAACTTTTGTAAAACGACATTGCCCTCGTTGGTAATATCAATAACTTGATTAAGGGTATATTCGTCGAAATCTTCCATAGCCGTAGAAAGAGGGCTGTTCAAAAAATCTTCGGATTGGAAAATAGGCATATCGGGGAAAGCTATCCCGAACTTATCTCTAGCATTTGACATAGTTAGATTTTCGCTTATTGTTGCTGCCAAATTATCAATGGAAGAGCCTTTGATAATCTCGGCAGATACTCCCATCATACTTTCCACCGTTTTGCTAATAACATTGATACCGGCAAGTTTTTCTATGTCACCTATTGTGCTGGCATTCATATCCTTAAAGGTTGCCATAAGGGCCTGTCCCCACTGCATAACTGACATTTTTTTGGCTTCTTCGGAAAAATCGAGAGGCACAGTGCCGGCTGCTTTCTCGGAAAGAGTGCCGACCATTCCTTCTTTGGTAAGAATAAAAT
>CAYIZR010000129.1:0-3863 GCA_964367755.1 uncultured Christensenella sp.
ATATAGTAAAATAAATAGTTACGCAAGATAATGCGCGTACAAACAATAAATATTTTATATAGATATCGCCATACTATCGGTATGAGTCGAGTCAACAAAAATCTGAAAATGATAATAACTTTATTCTTAATTAGCCTAATTTCTGTAATACTAATTGCTATTATAGCCTTTAGTAGTGTATATTTTTCGGCTAAACTTGATAAAAATGCAGTAATTTCCGCCAAAGCACAAGTACAGCTATATGATAGCGATAATACTGCTATAGACTATAACGGTCTTAATAGATATATCCCCTACGATGGCATATCTACAAATATTATTTCGGCTTTTGTAGCTTTAGAGGACAAAAGATTCTTTACGCATAAGGGCGTAGATTATTATCGAAGTGTTGGGGCGCTTTATAAGAATATAAAAAACCGATATATAAAGGAAGGCGGCTCTACTATTACTCAACAACTTGCAAAAAACACACAACTAACAAATGAAAAAACCATAAAAAGAAAAATTAAAGAAATGAAACTTGCAAGAGATATCGAAAAAGCATACACAAAAGAAGAAATTTTGGAAATGTACCTTAACGCTATATATTTTGGTTATGGAATATATGGCATTGACTCCGCTTGTAGAAATTATTTTAATAAAGAGCCCATAGAAGTAACTATAAATGAAGCGGCTATGCTTGCCGGAATAGTCAAGAATCCCTCGAATTATTCCCCTATATCCAATCCCGACAAGGCTAATAAACGCAAAAATTTGGTACTAAAGCTTATGCACGAGCAAAAATATATCGGAGAAAATGAATATGAAGAGGCATTAGCTAATGATTATGTGTATTGTGACAATAGGCAAAGTGAAATGTGCGCGCCTTACTATGCAAATGTTTTGAGCCAGGCAGGGTTACTTCTTAATAAAACAGAAAATGATATAATTAAAAGTAATTACAAAATTTTTACCTATTATAATAGCAAAAAGCAAAAAATATTGTATGACGCTTTTTTATCTAAGGAATATGAAGATGTCAACAAAAGCGGAAATTCTGCTAGTTATTTAGCTATTTTATGTGATAACTTAAGCGGTGGAGTTAATGCTTATTATTCAAATGTTGACAATAATGTCTTCTTATTTAGACGCCAACCAGGATCGGCAATTAAACCAATTTTGGTATACACTCCCGCACTAGAAAGCAAATATATTACAACACAAACCTTATTTTTGGATGAAAAGTTTGATATCAACGGATACTCTCCTAATAACTATAAAAATTCTTATAAAGGTTGGATAACCGTAGAAGACGCAGTAAAAAATTCGGTAAATACTGTTGCAGTAAGACTTTTGAGCGAAACGGGATTGGATTATTCCAAAAATATAGCTAATAAAATGGGCTTAAACTTCCATGAAGATGATAACAACCTTGCTTTAGCCCTAGGCGGTATGACTTATGGAGTTACCAATTTGGAATTGTGTCAAGCTTACATGACTCTTGCAAATGGTGGACACTATATCGATAACAGTTTTATTTCTCGCATAGAGGACGGCAACGGCAAAATTATTTTTGAAAACAAAAATCAACTTAGCCGGGTTATATCTCAAGATACCGCTTATCTTATGACAAATATGCTAGTTAATACGGTAAAAGACGGAACTGCTCGCAAATTGAACCAATTTTCTTATGAAGTAGCCGCCAAAACAGGTACTGTAAGCTATTTGAATACCGAAAAAAATATAGATGCTTGGAACGTAAGTTTTACAACAGAAAATACACTCTGCGTTTGGTATGGCGCATTGCTAAGCAGCGAGGAAAATGCCATAACCACAACTGGAGGTGGCTTGCCCTCTTTACTAGCTAGTTATATTTATAAAAGGTTGACTGTGCCTAAAAATAAAAGCTTTGAGGCGTCGGAAAATATCGTTGAAATGGAAATAGATCTATTCGCCCTAAATAAAGACAAACAACTATACCTTTCTACGCAATATACTCCCGAAAAATACCGAAAGACAGCAGTTTTTTCTTTAGATAACTGTCCGCTTGAGTATTCCTCTTACTTCGATATAAACAAAATTGAATTAAATATAGAGCAAAATAACAACGGTTATTTGATATCTTTTATAAATGCAGAAGAATTAGATTATAGTTTGGTAAGGGAAAATATATATACCAACGAAAAAGTATACTTCGAAGTATTGGGCAATAGCTTTATAGACAATTCGGCAACCAAAGGCAATGTATATATATACTATTTGGAGGTATATTCGGAAAACGAAAGACTTGGCTTTAGTAAGAGCAAAGTTATATTTACCTAAAGAAACAATTTATCTTTTCGGTATTATTTATTGCGTTATCAATAAGCTCATCTACGTTTAATCTAGTTTCGAATTCTTCCGCAAGCTCTATTTTTGGTTTAATAACTGGATTTTTCGGTAAAAATACAGTGCAACAGTCTTCATAGGGAAGAATACTTAGTTCATAAGTGTCTATTTTTCGTGCGATTTCGATTATGTCGGCTTTATCCATACCTATTAATGGTCTAAAAACAGGCAATTCAACTACGTTGTTGGTAACGTTGATACTTTCCATAGTTTGGCTTGCTACTTGCCCTAGGCTTTCCCCGGTAAGAAGAGCTCCACAGCCCTTTTTTACTGCTAACTTTTCGGCGATTCTCATCATAAAACGCCTCATTATTGTAATCATATACTCAATGGGGCAGTTTTCTTTGATTGCATATTGAATTTCGGTAAAAGGAACGACCAAAACTTCTATGTTGCCACAAAAAACTGATATTTTCTTTGCCAGGCTAAGTACTTTTTCTTTGGCCTGCTCGCTTGTATAAGGGAAGCTATGGTAATGCACGGCAAATACTTTCACACCTCTTTTTGCCATCATATACCCTGCCACTGGACTATCAATGCCCCCCGAAAGCAGTAACATACCTTTGCCGCCGCAACCTACGGGAAGTCCACCTGCGCAAGGTATTTTGTCATAGAAAATATAGGTATATTTGTCTTCCCTAATATCTATATTGACCTCAAAATCATATTCAAACAGATTAACCGTCAAATCCTTAGCGTTTTGTAACATATAACCGCCAATATTTTTTGCTATTTCCATAGAATTTTTTGCCAAAGTCTTGTCGGCGCGGTTAACGGTGACACGGAATTTGCCATTTTTAGGAAAAATCTCTAAACAAGCAGCTGCAATCGCATTTAGGTCTGTTCTTAGTTTTATTGCTGCGCTCAAACTATATATTCCGAATACTTTTGTAAGACGTGAAATAATTTCTTTTTCGTCATCCTCTTTATAGTTTGCTATATACATTCGGTTTTGGGCATTGATAAATTCAAAATCAATGCCGCTAAGCGCCTCAACTATATTATATTTTAACTGAGCAATAAAAACGTTTTTGTTGTGACCTTTTAAGAATAATTCTCCTATCCTTATCAAAATTGTATGTTCCATTACTAACCTCTCACATATTTTATTAACTCAGAGTATTCCAAATTAAGCTTATTTATAAAATACTCTATGTCGTCTTTTGTATTATATCTACAGAAACTTATCCTTATTATACCTTCTGAGTATTCACTTGGTAATTTTAGGATAGATGGTAATTTTTTGTGACTTTTTTTGCTTGAGCATGCGCTGCCCGTCCCAATCAAGATACCGTATTTTTCTAAAGAATGAAGCATAACCTCGCCTCTTATATGTTTTAGCGCAAGGCAAAGAATATAAGGTGAACAATCATTATTAGTTATAGTCATTATTTTGTTATTATCTATTTTTGCTTTTATTATATCACAAAGACTATTTACCTTTTGATAATTATCCTCGATATTATTTATCGCTAACTGTAAGGCTTGGGTAAGGC
>CAYIZR010000130.1:0-3841 GCA_964367755.1 uncultured Christensenella sp.
GAGTATGAATTATTTACCATTATTACAATGGGCTTTGCTTCATACTATTTGATAGTGTGGGATTTTATCGATTATGCTAAAAGTATGGATATTCCTGTTGGGGCAGGCAGAGGAAGCGGAGTTGGCAGTATCGTTGCATATGCTATTACAATTACCGACGTTGACCCGCTTAAATACGACCTAATTTTTGAAAGGTTTTTGAATTCTTCAAGGCAGACAATGCCTGACTTTGATATAGATTTTTGCAGTGACAGAAGGGAAGAAGTTATCGAATATGTTCGTAACAAATACGGCTCGCAAAATGTGGCGCAAATAATAACTTTTGGTAAAATGAAGAAGAAAAACGCCATAAAAAATGTTGCAAGAGTGTTCAAAATGCCTTTTGCCGAGGCAAATGCTTTAGTAAAAAATATTAAGGATAACGACAAAAGCATTACTATTAAGAATTTAATTGACCCAAAAGATTCACATAAGGTGCAAGAACTCATTGATATGTACGAAAATCCGCAATATAAAGAGATTATTGATTTGGCTATGGAGATAGAGGATATGCCAAGGGATAGAGGTAAGCACGCGGCAGGTGTAATTATTTGTCCGGTGCCCATTATGGAGAAGGTGCCTTTGTCAAGAAACGGCGACGATATTACCACCGAATATGATATGAGCGAGTGTGAAGAACTGGGCTTACTAAAAATGGATTTCCTCGCATTAAAAACCTTGACGGATATAAAAATGACTATCGACTATGTAAAAAAGTACGAGGGAACAACGCTTGACTTTAATGTCATTGGTTATGAAGACAAAGATGTTTATCAGATGATAGGAAACGGTGAAACCGATACCGTATTTCAGTTGGAAAGTGGCGGAATGAAAGATTTTATGAAGAAGCTCAAGCCAACGCTGATGGAAGAAATAATAGCCGGTGTTTCTCTTTACCGACCAGGGCCTATGGATTTTATACCAAAGTATATTATAAACAAGCAAAACAGAGATAATATTGATTATCGTCATCCTGCCTTGGTTGATATATTAAAAACTACCTACGGAATATGCGTTTATCAAGAACAAGCTATGAGAATGACGCAAGCTTTGGCAGGGTATTCTATGAACGAAGCTGACAACTTCCGTAAATTTATTTCCAAAAAGAAGTTAACCGAATCGGAAAAACAGCAAAAACAGTTCGTTAGCGGTTGTCTAAAAAACAACATTGACGAAAAGTTTGCAAATACGATTTGGGAGGAGTTAAAGGAGTTTGGCAAGTACGCATTTAACAAGTCCCATGCCGCTGCTTATTCCGTGCTTAGCTATCAAACTGCTTATCTAAAGTATTATTATCCTATAGAATACCTATGCGCAGTTATCAACAACAGAATTACCAACCCCGACGACACTACAAAATATTTGAAGTTGATTAAGGTTATGGGGGTAGAACTTCTTCCGCCTGACATAAATTACAGCGAAGGGCTTTTTGTGCCACAAGGCAAGGCAATTCGTTATGGCCTTCTATGCGCAAAGAACGTGGGAAGGAATGCTATAGAGTTGGTCGTTCAAGAGCGGGAAAACAACGGTAAGTTCGCTGATTTTGCCGACTTTGTAAGAAGAGTTCCTTCGGAAGCTATTAACAGAAGAATGTTAGAAAGCCTTATTAAAGGCGGAGCTTTTGACTGTTTCGGATATAACCGCTCTACTATGATGGCAAATTATGAGTATATTGTAGAGACCGAAACAAGCAACAAAAATATGGCAAGAGGCGGACAAATGTTTTTTGATTTTATGTTGGAAAGCAACTATACTTATCATATTGTTCCCGAAAGCGCTAAACTAAAGTTGCAACTTGAGAAAGAAGTTTTGGGCAGATATATTTCGGGTCATCCGCTTGATGGTCACGAAAAAGAATTCGAAAACTTTAATTTTAATACCTCGATGCTACTACCTATAGAAAAAGAGGTGGATGAAGAAGCTGATGATGACGAAGAGAGCTATCAAGTAAGTAACGGCGATAGTATTTATTTTGGTGGGATATTATCAGGTGTTACCATCAAAATATCCCAAAAAAGCGGCAAACCTTGGGGTTTTGCCACAATAGAAGACCTCTACGGCTCTGCAGAAATCGTCTTTTTTGGTAATGTTTATTCAAGATACAAGAATATACTTGAGGAAGATAATCTTGTAAAAATAAAAGGCCGAATAAATCTAATGTCTGGTAGTCGCCCTAAGGTGGAAGTAATGACGGTCATTCCTTGGAGTTTGGAAGATAAGGAAATAATAGTTGATGATAGAACACTATGTATTAAGGTTGACGACAAGGATACTTGCGACAAGGTGCTAACTTTACTTAGTCAAAACAGAGGCCCCGGCGGTAGCGTAAAAATACAAAAGAAAGAAAAAGATGGCTATAAGGTATATAACCTGGAGTTTTCGGTGGCTGGTATAGATATGATAAAATCACAAATTATGGGTATCGTTGGCTACGGAAACGTAAAAATAATATAATAATAATAATTTTTTAGCAGCATAGAATATGGTATGAAATTATACCGCTTCTCCACTGCGACAAGCTTTGTGGGAGCTATTATAGGCGCAGGGTTTGCCTCGGGCAGGGGAATAGCTCTTTTCTTTGCCAATACATCCCCATTAACACCCCTTTTAGCAGGTGTTTTTTTAGGTTTTTTTTGTTATCTGTTTTTGGAACTGGGCAGAAAGTATAATGGCAACATATATCTTTTTTTTGGGAAAGGCGGATATATTTTTCAATTGGCGGTGCGTTTGTGTTGTGTGGTTACTGTTTGCGCTATGATTGCGGCAAGCGAAAGCGTTGTTTTTAGCCTTTTTAGTATTTATGGCGGAGGCATAATAACAGGAATTTTGGCGTTGATTACTGTATTTTGGGGAGTGGAAAAAATTAGATTTAGTAATTTTGTTATTGTTCCAATAATTGTTTTTCTGGTTATTTTTCTCTTTACTAAGGAAAGCCGTTTCTTTTTTGACAAGCCGATACTAATTCTTCCTGCTTTTATATATTGCACTATGAATATAATAACGGGAGGTTATTTTGTGGCTACATTTAGCGGTAGCTACACCAAAAAAGATAACATAATAATTTCGGTTATATCTAGCGTTGTTCTTGGCGCGCTTTTGGTATTGGTTTATTTTATTATTCAAATTAACATTGGCGATGATATGCCGCTTATTGCCACTGCTATGCGCTTAGGAGTAGGCAAAATAGGCAATATTATAATGTATCTGGCTGTTTTTACCACGCTGACAGGCTGTCTTTCGGTAGCGGGCAATAACAATCGAGCTAACTTTATTATAGTTGCTTGTGTAGGCTTTTTGGGCGCGATATTGGGCTTTGTTAAACTTGTAGATACTTTTTATCCCATAATGGGAGTAGTGGGCGCGGTTGCCTCTATTGCTTGCGTTATCAAACTAATTATGCAAAAGTATATTCCCAAAAAGTTAAAATCGCTTGGAAATAACCTTTTCCAAAAAAGCGACAGCTCCGTACATTCCCGCCGCCATAATACATAGTATTACCGTGCTTGCCATAACCAAATCTAGTTGAAAGACCTGGGAGCCGTATACAATCAAGTAGCCAATACCTTCGCGGCTAACTAGGTATTCTCCCATAATTGTGCCTACCCAACTTAGCCCCACATTGATTTTCAAAACCGAAATAAAGTTAGGGATATTGGAAGGGATTATTAGCTTTGTCAAAATTTGGAATTTTGTTGCGTGGAGAGACTTAAGCAGCATCAGTTTTTCTTTGTCAACGGTGGTAAAACCTGTCAACATACTAATAATTATAATAATAATACATATCATAACCGCCATAGTAATT
>CAYIZR010000131.1:0-3712 GCA_964367755.1 uncultured Christensenella sp.
GTTTGATACAGTTTTTGATATTATAAAACTTCTAAAAACTTTTATTTGAGAGGGTAATATGAAAAAAATAGACAAAAAAGTCATTTTCTTAGTGGTTTCGTTGGTATTTTTTGTAGTGGTTGGAAGCATAATGATGTTTTCTGACTTTACCAAAACAATTGACGGAAATGGTAATGTAATAGAAACAATGGATGGAAAGTATCATTATGGATATGAAGTAGTTTATGATACTTTTGACAAGCTTGGAGAGAGCGGAAGAGCGGCATATTTAAGAATGCACATACTGGATTACTTCTTTTTGGTTTCTTACGCGATGCTAATGTCCTCTATAACAATGTTTTTTGTTCCCAAGGACAGGAAGTGGATAGCGGTAGTTTTCCCAATAATTCCTGCGTTTTTTGATTTTCTGGAAAACACGCTTATAGAAGCTATGAGCGCAAATTATCCTAAGTATTATGAGCTTGGCTCAAAAATTGTTTCGGTTCTTACAACGGTAAAATGGAGTACAGGTATACTTTGGTTTGTTGTTTTGATATGGCTTATTGCTATGTTTATAATAAAAAAGAGTTCCACAAAAAATAAAGAAAAACAAGCATAAAGTAACAAAAGTGGTTTGGTTATCATAATTTATTGTAACTGTAGAAAGGAGTTTTATGGCAGAAGTAAATTATGATGCGCCGAATATGGAAATGCTTGCCAAAGAATACAACAAGGTTTTATCAGATTATACCATGGGCAATGTAACCGACGATAATAGCATACTAGAAAGGATAATGCTTCTTTTAGAAGATCAAGTCGAACTTATGGAAATAAACACCCGTTGTTTTAGCTTCCGTGTGGTAAAAACCTGGGCGTATATAAAAAGTCTTACATATCGGTCTATAGTAAAAATAAATCAGATGTTAAACAACAGCGCATACATACCTTCCTTTGGAAACGGGCAGTTAAATAATATGTCAACGTTGGTTAATCGTTTGCTAGAAATTCAGATTGACATATATACCCTTTTAGACAAATTAAAAGGCGGATATGAATCCCGCGCCGAGTTGCTACAGTTCGAGAATCGAAAAACAGCATTTTTAGCAAGTTTGATTTGAAATTAGGCAAAAGGAAAAAGCTCTTCAATAATGGAGATATTTTCTTCTAAAGAAAGCTCTTTGTCAATGCTAATTAGTTCGGAAATTAGTGTTTCCAGGGGAATAATGCTAATTTCCGACATGAAGAGTTTTTCTTCTAAAAAAGGGTCTATTGTGGCTTTTTGATAATAATATACGATGTAAAACATTTCGGTATAAGGATATTCCAAAGCTAGCGCTTTTTTTAGAACCTGGCAGGGATTTGTTTTGAAATGTGAATAAAGCAGCAATAAAAATTGTTTCATATTATTATTCAAAAAGCTCCCAGTATTTTGAAATATCATTAACGTATTGACTATAAGAATCGAACCATAAATCGGGTAAAAATGGTACAGTTTTGTGTTTTGGCAGACTACGGCCTAGCCTATCTATATTTTCTTTTATGTAATTACTGATAATTTTGCGTTGGGCTTTGTTTTTTTCCTCGGGGTTGTACGTTATGGGTTTGCCAATCACTATTTTGTGCAGGCTGCCGCAAACATAAGTGGGGAAGAAGCGTAAGGATTTGCCGGTATCTTTATAATATTGATGAGCAATGTCGACAAAACCATCATACAATTCAAAAATAAATTCGCTATATTTTTGTGGTTTCTCGGGGAAAATAACCAAACTTTTATTTTGCTTTGTAAGAGTATTTACGCTGTCAAGGAAGGTTTCTACCATTTTATTGCTATGATGTACCGCAATAGGGTCTTGCTGCTTGAGAACCGGCGGTAAAAACTTTGCTATAAAAAATGCAACTATACGGAAAAAAGGTTTGCATTTTTTGTCTTTGGCAAATAAAAAGTCGTGAAAAACGAAATTAGAAGCTTTCTTTTTATCCAAAATATAACTAATTACCCAAGGACGCTTAGGAATGTCAAGGTATAAGCTGGTATAAGCAGGACCTATTGCGGCCGAATGGTTACAGGCAAATATGGCCACTTCGTTTTCTTGTAAAGGTTCTTCCCAGCTTACTTCGGCTTTGGGGAATATAATCTTTGCAAGAGAGGTCATAAATCTTACGTAAATAGATGCTTTCTTTTGGTCTTTTTTTCTTTTTTTCATGTTAAAATGTTGTTTGTCCTATTTTTGGAAGTGAAGAACAGGGCAACTGTGCCCGGTCCGCTGTGGCAACCGATAACAAAATCCAGAGGAAGAATGATGGGAGAAACATTGAAAGAGCTTTTTATGTCTTGGGCTACTAAAAGAGCTTCTTCCAAGCAGTCACCGTGGGAAATATATACGATATCGCTTGTATGGTCATATTTTTCTTTCATCTTGTCCACAAGTTTTTTCAAAGAAAGTTTGCGGGAAAGAATTTTTAGAAGGGGAACTAATTTTCCCTTGTCGTTGGTGTATAAAAGAGGTTTTATTTTTAACAAATTGCCGATAAATGCCGAGGCATTGCTAACTCTGCCGTTTCGTGCAAGATATCTTAGGTCGTCGACCACAAAGTAGTGGCAGATTCTGCCCTTCATTTCTTCGGCAAAGTGGCAGCATTCTTCAAAGGATTTTCCACTTTCGGCATAATTTTGTACTAAAGTAACCAAAAGTCCTTGACCGCCCGATTGGCTAAATGTGTCCACTACGTATATTTTGTTAGAGCTTGTTTCGTTGAGCTCCTTTGCGGCTTCGGCAAAGTTATTGTAATTGCCACTAATAGCCGAAGCAAAGCCAAGATGCAAGATATCTTTACCTTTCTCTAGCTGCTTGGTCAAAAACTCTTTGGCTTCGAATAAATTTAACTGACTTGTTTTTGTATTGACACCATCTCTCATTGCATTATAAAAGTCAACGGTCGCAACAGCGCCGTCTCCGAAAGCATTTTCTTTTTCGTTTACGTAATAATGGAGAGATACTGTAGGAATATCTTTTTGCTCAAGATATTCTTTGGATAGGTCACAAGTGGTCTCGGTTGTTAAAGTGAAGTCTCTCATGCGGCTTATATTTCCTTTTTATTTTATGTTTCGCGGTGTTTTCTTGCAATATTAATGGATTTATCTAGTAGCTTAATTAATTTTTTTCCTTCGCTTTCTCCAAGTTCTGCTAAATAATCGTCAAAAAAGGCAGTAGCTTTGATTGCTTTTTTTTCAACGCGCGCTATTCCTTCTTTTGTCAAGGTTGCCAGATGTTTTCTTTTGTCATCCCTAGCTTTTGTAAGTTTTACCAAGGATTTTTTTTCTAAACTTTTCAAAATAGCGGTGGAGCGCGCTTTGCTAAAATCCAGCGCTAAGCTAATCTCTGATGGAGTGGTTTTTTCCACTTCAAAAATATAGCTAAGTACGGCATCCTCTCCTTGCATACTTTCAAAAAGCTTAGCAAGTGGCTCTAGGTCGTTTAGCTTTTTTAGTCTGTCAATAATGTTATCTCTCAGCTCATCATTTCCCATTATATTTTCCGCATCCTTCATAAATGATTAACACTGTTAACCATTTTATAGTTTATAGTATATTTTTTTTGCTGTCAAGATTATTTCAGAAATTACTTAGCATTCCTCAAAGATTTGTATTTTCTTGCAATGGAAGCTTAATTGTGATATTATAAATACATTATTTTTTAGTTGCGATCAACATTAACCGCACTGCAAATTAAAA
>CAYIZR010000132.1:0-3661 GCA_964367755.1 uncultured Christensenella sp.
TCTCTTCGTTGTAAGCTACAACAATGGAATATCTCTGCTCATCGTCTTGTTCATGCTCGCTATCAAAGTTGGAAGTGTCAACTATACATTTCCCGCTGCCAAACTCTTCCGAAGGAACAAGCTGTTCATAATACACGCTGTTTTCATACTTTGCATAAAACTCTGCCTCTCTAGTATCAAACTCTTCGCCGTACTTAAAATTATTGTTCTCTACGTTAATAATAATTATTCCTGTTACCCTAGCCCTTGCCACGGTAACTTCATAACTTATGTTTTCATCCATATAAATTACTGATATATCATAAGTTTGCTCTGTGCTCTGCCCATGAAGATTATTATAAGCGCTACTGTCTACATCAAAACCGCTAGTTAAATAAGACTTGGAATCATCCATCATAGTAACTTGTAGCTCCAAACCTGCCGAAGAAAAATCCTCATAATAATTATAAGAAGTCTTATAATCACCCTTTGCGGATATTCCCTTAATTATTTTGCTCGGATCTGCGGCAACGGTTACGGCATATGTAGTAGTTTTTTCTTGGAAACTAACTGTTACGGTATAAGTCTGCTCGCTGGCAAGTCCGTGCGCTTTGTTATACTCAGTGCTGCTTACCGTAAATCCCTCGATAATTCTTGCTGTTGATTCGTCAACATAGCTAGCAGTTATCGCAAGGTCTGTATAACCAAAATCCTCGTTATACGCAAATTCCGTCTTGTGTGTGGAATCAGTTGCAACAGCAATACTTAATAATTCAGCGTTAGTCTCGGGAGCTTTTACTTCTACCACAAAAGTTTTTTCGGCATAATCCTTATACTTTACTTTTATGGTGTATTCCCCCGGTGAATCTTTGTCAAAATCGCCTAAGTCAATGGTAAAGTCCTCGCCCTGATTAAGCGTAACGGTTGTGCCATCGCTCTTTGTAGCTGTAACAACCAGTTGTGAAAGGTCAATGTCCTCACCTATCTCTAAATCCAAATCAATGTTTGAATAATCGACAGAGAATCCATTAACCGTAATATCGCCAATTCCATCGCAAGCTATCAAGGAAAAAACCAATACCAACACAAAAATAATTGTTACTAATATTTTTTTCGAGCCCATAATTCCTCCGCAAATAAATTTATTTTTTTATTTAGAAGTTTGCGCTTATCTGTTTCCACTGCGCAAACCATTGTGACAAAGATTATCTATAGCAATGATGCAAGCAGTAAAAAATGGAGCATCCTCTGCATAGCTAATATTTAAGGTATATTGATCGGCCAAATGTATGATTTTTTTGGAAACGCTACCTACCTGCTCATCTCCTTGATAAATACTAAAATTCCAAGCGAACAAATCTCCTTTTATAGATAAATCCTTATTATATCCTATAATCATAAAGTTATGACGGAAGCTAAACTTGCGTTTTACTCTGGCTATCTTGTTGCCGTCTGCATCCTTAATTATATAATTAGGCAATATATCTACAATTTTTCTTTGTATTGTCATTAATCTTCTTCCCGCCGCATCAAGTAGATATTTCTTGTGCAAAAGGGGAGATATTACTCTGCTTTTTACTGTGAAAACAGGGTTTTCGTTTGCGTCGGTGATATTATATTTATCACCTATGGAAAGTAGTTTTTGTTTAATAAATAGTTGCATTCTTCACTCCTATAATTATAATTATTGATTATTATATTTATTATAGTTTATCACAATGCCAAAGTCAACATAAGCTTTTGCTTAACTAATATTATTTTTCGCTATGCCCTATATAACCTAGCCTTTCAATTTGTGAAATCCAAACAATTTTTATAACAAATCTTGGCAATATTTACTGCCAATTACACACCAAAAAACAAAGAAAAAGGACTGCCTTAAAAAGACAATCCTTATCTGTTTGTTATTAGTTTTAGTAACAGTTATACGGGTGTAACATTTGTTGCACGATACTTACTGCTATTCTTAGGATCGGTTTCTACATCAAAAGTCACCTTTTGACCTTCTGCCAATTTCTTAAAACCTGTTGTGTTGATAGCAGAAAAATGTACAAATACATCATCTCCGCCGTCATCGTTAGTTATGAAACCAAAACCTTTGGTGTCATTGAACCACTTAACAGTGCCATTGCTCATTACGGTAATACCTCCTTACAAAATTATGCCATAATAAGAAAAATTGACCCACAATAATCGACAAATCTCCAACTTGTGACTTGCAAATTACTTCTTAGGTCAAAGGGAATTTCTTATTTATAGTACGTTTACACTATATCACGAAAGATTTCAAATAGCAATACTTTTTTTAAAAAAACTTTATTATTATTCAATTTTCGTGTTTTTTACTATTGTATTCTTTGCTGTCCACACCTCCAAATAGTAGTTTACATACAACATATACCCACCAATGGTTATTATTAACAATATTATCCAAATAGGTAATTTTTTATACAAATCTACCGCTTTACCGGTAAAATACAATTTTTCTTTGCAAATGGTAGTTAGGTTAATAAAATATTGCGCCTTTAGTTTCTTGATGTAAGGCAAAGCCAGACCAAAAGATAATACTCCGAAAACTGCTGAAAAGGCGCTAATTAGGACAAGTTGAAAAAAATTTCTGTCCAAATAAGAATTCTTGTGGTCCAAGCTACCTTGATATATTGTATTGGCTTTTTTCCATTTTCTCACCCTTGCAGTTATAAAAAGGGTGTTCATTCCCGCAACGAACGCATTTGTTCCCCACTCGATTATTTTACTTTCAAAAGGCCAAGAAATACGGTTTATAATATAATTAAAAACAAAAAGGCTTAGCGCCGCAAATACCATTCCCGATAAATAGATAATATATACCTTAGCTAGCCTTCCCACAAATTTTAGCTGTCTTCCTTCTATATAGCTATTTTGGCAGAGATACCGCTCATATAAATATACGCTTAAAGGATACAAAACCGAAGCCGAAGCTACTGTAGCTAGAGCTTTCAAAATTTGATACAAAAAGTGTAGCGCCATACTCCCGTCAAAACGGGACTCTAGATTAAGACTTAGTTCTTCTAAGCTAGAATTGTTTTGCATAGTAATAGCTTCTGCTACTAACAAAAAACTATTACCACAAATTTTCCATATATTCGCAAAATGCGTACATATTGTCTATTACTAACTCCGTACCATCGTCCAAAATTACTTTTCCGCTCCAGTATCCGTGTACCTGATGACATTTCGCTCCCAATAAGCCCAATATCTTTACACCTGTTTCGTTGTCGTAAAAAGGCTTCATCGTCATATCAAAGCGTTTATCCTCCGAAACAAAATGCCAAGGCTCCAGATAGCGACCCTTAGGCGATTTTTCTAAGTCAACAGCGGAGATTTTGTGGCACTTCCCGTCATAAAAAATTGCCGTCTCTGTCGCTGCCGTTTCCTTACCAAAACCCCAGGTTAGTTCAAAGCCAAACATTTTACCGTCAATTTTGGTACTACCGTTACCCCAATACCACGCGTTTTTGTGTGGCCAAACTCCTCTGCCCCAGTCAAGCACCCCATAACTGTCCTCTTTAGAAAAGGTTATTACTTCCTCCCCTATTCTTACCGTGCCTTGTGCCGGCATACAATTAATTTTTTGGGTATAAAAGAACCTTCCTTTTTTTTCAAAAGGAGTGGCTATGGTTATTGACTCGTGATTATCAAG
>CAYIZR010000133.1:0-3642 GCA_964367755.1 uncultured Christensenella sp.
ACCTCTAGTACCTACAGTGCCTGGTCTCCCTGCATAAAGTTCGTGATCATCTGGTAAAAGATCATGGGCATTCCAAGCAGTAACCACAGGAATATTTAATCTTTCCACAAACTTAAAAAATTTATCTGAATAACCAGCATTGTCTATAGCTGTGCCACCCATAATAACAGGTCTCTTGGCATTTTTTAGGTCTCTTAATAGGTTTGTTGCATCTTCAGAATTAAAGGTGTCAAAGCTATATTTATAACATATTTCGCCAGGGTCAAAGCTTTTTAGACAAGTTGTTTCTATAATCGCTGCCTGAACGTTAAGCGGTATATCTAGCCAAACTGGTCCTGGTCGCCTATCGTTCATAATATACAGCGCTTTTTCTAAGTGATATTTTATATCATCAGCTTCTGTAACCATAACGCAATACTTTGTCATAGCCGAAGCGCAATCGGTAATATTATATTCCTGGTCGCCAAGTTGCCTTAAATTAAGCTCAGGTACAGATTTTATTGTGGTAGAAAATTTTACTTGTCCACTCAATACAAACATAGGTATACTGTCTACCCATCCACCCATAACTCCAGTTAGCGCATTGGTTCCACCAGGCCCGCTAGTTACGCAGACCAAAGCTGCTTTACCCTTTTGCCTTGCATATCCTTCCGCAGCAATTGCGCAAGCTTGCTCATGATGGTTATACATGCAAAAAAGTCCGTCTTTGTGTCCTAGAGCGTCATTGAGGTGCATCGCGCCGCCTCCTGTCACGCTAAAGACGGTGTCAAAGCCGTTCTCGCACAAAAAATCAGCAATATAATCAGCTACTTTAATTTTCATTGACCGCCTCAATTATTACATCTGCCATTTTGTTTAGCATATCATCTGTCATTCCAGGATATACTCCTATCCAAAAACTATCATTCATTATTCTATCAGTATTATTTAGCTCTCCTACCACACGGTATGAAGTGGAGTCCTCTCTCATAAAATCAAAACATGGATGTTTAATTAAATTCCCAGCGAACAGCGCTCTGGTTTGAATGTTGTTTTTTTCTAACTTCACCACTATTTTATCTCTAGATAATCCCTCTCCAACCGTTATCAAATAGCCAAAATAACTTGGGTCGGACTTATCGCTGATTTTCGGCAGTAAAATTTTATCCTTAACTACTTGTAATCTTTCGTTTAGCTTAGCAAAATTTTCTTTACGCTTTATAACGAAGGAAGGGAATTTTTCCAATTGTGCAACGCCTATCGCAGCTTGCAAATCGGTTGCCTTAAGATTGTATCCAAAATGAGAATATACGTATTTGTGGTCATATCCAAAAGGCAACAAACCATACTGGCCGTTAAATCTGTTTCCACACAAATTATCTTTGCCACTGGGACATATACAATCTCTTCCCCAGTCACGCATAGACCTCATAATTCGGTTTAACAACGGATTATTAGTGTATACTGCTCCACCTTCTCCCATTGTCATATGGTGAGGCGGATAAAATGATGATGTGCCTATATCCCCTACCGTACCTGTATACCGCCACTCTCCCTTGTATAAATAACGACTGCCTAGAGCATCGCAATTGTCTTCAATTAACCACAAATTATTTTTGTCGCAAAAACTTTTTACTTCGTCTAAGTCAAAAGGCATACCCAAAGTGTGCGCTATCATAACCGCTTTGGTCTTTGGTGACAAAGCTTTATCGAGCATTTGGGTGTCTATATTGTAATCGGGTATCGTAAGATCAACAAATACAGGAACAGCTCCGTATTGTACAATAGGCGCAACAGTAGTAGGAAAGCCTGCCGCCACCGTGATAACCTCGTCACCGCGCTCTATTCTACGCTCTTTTAACATAGGAGAAGTAAGCGCCATAAATGCTAAAAGATTGGCTGAAGAGCCACTATTTACTAGAGAACAAAAACGCAATTCCAAATAATTTGCTAAGTCTTTTTCAAACTGGTCAGTATACCTTCCACTGGTTAGCCAAAATTCTAAAGCGCTGTCGGTAAGCTTTGTCATTTCTTTTTCATCGTACATTCTTGCGGCGTAGCTTATTCTGTCTCCATCATTATAGGGCTTATTAATATGATATTTGCGGTAATAATCTGCTACCGCATCCAATATTTTTTGTTTATCTTGTTGTTGATTGTCCATAATAAAACTCCTTGATTTGTTCGTCTGTTATTTCCATCATATTTCGTCCTAACAAATATGCTTTGTACCATTCTGAAGTCATTTTGACGGCATTTTCAGTATCCCATACCGAATGCCAATCAAGTACTTTTGTTGCCTTTTCACAATCCAATCTTAAATAATTAGCTTCGTGAGGTCCCCCGTCATTTTGTATTGTAAAAGGCAAACCGCCCCAATACTTATCAAACATTTTCACCAAAACGCCTGTTGTGACACTTTCGCTATCTTTGGGACCAAAATTGTAATTGCCTATATACTTTTTGTCATATTGCCTCATTGCCAAAATCAAATACCCGTTCAAACAATCCAAAACGTGCTGATAAGGCCTTACCGAATTTGGATTGCGTATAACTACAGGAATTCCTGCTTCCGCCGCCCTATAACAATCGGGAATAATTCTATCTTTATTAAAATCTCCGCCACCGATTACATTACCGCTACGCGCTGTAGAAACTGATATTTTGCCATCCACTTCAAAAAAACTTTTTACATAGCTATAAGTGACCAATTCCGAACAGGACTTACTATTACTGTATGGGTCAAAGCCACATAGTTTTTCGTCCTCCTTAAAACCTGTATCTCTTTCGTCATTGTAATATACTTTATCGGTAGTAATATTAACTATAGAACGTATAGAAGGTACATTTCGCGCAGCCTCAAGTACATTTACTGTCCCCATAACGTTGGTTGAATAGGTTTCTACAGGAAAAATATAAGATTCTCTTACCAATGGTTGCGCCGCCAAATGCAATACAATATCAGGACTAAAATTATTGATTTCTAACATTAATCGCTGGAGATCGCGAATGTCTGCATCAACACTATTAACAAATCTATTTAGTTGCAATATGTTGTATAAATTGGCATTGGCGTCAAGAGGCAAAGAGTAACCAAATACCTCTGCTCCCATATTTCTTAGCAACGAGCATAACCAACTGCCCTTAAAACCGTTATGCCCTGTAACAAAAACTTTTTTGCCACGATAAAAATCTACCATTTTATCCATGGCGCATTACCTTCTATTATTAGTTTTTCTAAATATTGTTTGTCACGCAAAGTATCCATACACTGCCAAAAACCATCGTGCTTATAGGCATTCAACTGGTTTTCCCTCGCCAAGAGTTCAAGAGGTTCTCTCTCAAGAACTGTGTCATCGCCACTAAGATACTTAAAGATATCTTTCTTAAGTACCATAAAGCCACCGTTAACCCAACCACCATCCTCTTTACTTTTTTCCACAAAACTTTCCACAGCCATTTGCGCGCTTATTTTTAGTACCCCAAAACGACCCCCTGGCTGAACTGCAGTAATTGTAGCTATCTTTTTGCTCTTTTTGTGTAAATCAATAAGCTCATTCAAATCCACATCGGAAACTCCGTCGCCATAAGTCAACAAAAAGTCCTCTCCGTCAACATACTCTTCCACTCGCTTAATTCTTCCACCTGTCATAGTGTTTAGCC
>CAYIZR010000134.1:0-3633 GCA_964367755.1 uncultured Christensenella sp.
GATAAATATACATTAGTTAACCTCCGAAAAAGCTTTTAGGATGTTTAGCCCCACTTTTCCGCTCTTTTCGGGGTGGAATTGTGTGCCAAATACGTTAGATTTTGCCACGGCAGCTGTAATAGGAAGATAATAGTCAGCGGTAGCAATTGTAGTTTCTAAACAATTTTTTGCGTAGTAGGAATGTACAAAATATACGTCGTCATTTTCTTTTATATACTTAAAAATAGGATTGTTTTTTACGATATTAAGTCCGTTCCAACCCATTTGAGGAATAATAGCGCTATTTGGCAAATCATCCTTGAGGGGGGAAACAAAGCCGCTTATTAAGCCAAGACCTTTGTTTTTGCCATATTCTAAGCTGTAATCAAACAGCATTTGCATTCCTAGACATATCCCTAGTAAAGGTTTACCATTTTTTGTTTGCGTGGTAATAAGGTCAATTAAATTAGTTTCCTCAAGTTTTTTCATAGCGTCGCCGAAAGCGCCAACTCCAGGGAGAATAAGCCTGTCGGCATCCTTTATTACTTCCTTGTCGGAAGTTATTTCACAGTCCAAGGACAAATATTTTAGTGATGAGGTCAAGGAAAATAAGTTTCCTACCCCATAATCAATTATTGCAATCATAGACTACCTTTAGTGGACGGTATTTCGTCCAAAAATTCTTTATCAAAGGAAATAGCTTTGCGTAAAGTTCGGCCAAATGCTTTGAATACGCCTTCTAATATATGGTGGGTGTTGCTACCTTCCATTTTTTTAATATGTAGTGTCATATCGGCATTTCTTGTAAAGGCAAAAAAGAACTCCTGGGCTAGTTCGGTATCAAAAATCGACTTTATGGATACCTGTTCTTCGTTTTTGTCGACAATTGCTGTCGCTTTTGTTTCCACCTGATAATTTAGATAACCTCTTCCCGAAAAGTCCATTGCGCAAAGAATTAACGCCTCGTCCATAGGAAGAATAATATCTCCATACCTAACGATACCTTTTTTGTCGCCCAGAGCTGTTTTTATTGCTGTGCCAAGGGCTATGCCTATATCTTCGGCAGAGTGGTGGAAGTCGATATCAGTATCTCCCTTGCAAACAAGCTTTATGTCAATTTTTGAGTGACCGCAAAGAAGCGTTAGCATATGGTTAAAAAAGCCATTGCCACTATCTACTTCGGCTATGCCCTTGCCGTCTAAATTGATTTCCAAAGCGATGTCGGTTTCTTTGGTTTTTCTATTTACCGATGCTTTTCTCATATTTCCTCCAATATGTTTTTTATTTCGTCAAGAAGTAACTTTAGTTCTGATTTTGCGCCTATTGTTATTCTGACATAGTCCTTTATTCTTTCTTTGTTAAAATGTCTTATCAAAATACCTCTGCTTTTTAATTGTAAATACAATTCTTTTCCGCTTATTTTGTTATTTTTTGTCAAAACAAAATTTGCTGTGCTAGTAAGAACTTCAAAATTAAGGTTTGTAAGTTCCTTTGTCAAAAATTCTCTGTTTTTTATAATGGCGGCGCAGTTATCGGAAAAATATTTTTGGTCGCTAATTGACAATATCCCTATTTTTTCGGTAATGCGATTGACATTATAGCTATTGAAAGAATATTTTATTGCCTTAATATCCTTAATTAGTTCTTTGTCGGCGATGGCAAAACCTAGCCTTGCCCCTGCAAGAGAGCGAGATTTAGAAAAAGTTTGGCAAACTATCAAATTTTTGTAGTTGTTTACCAATTTAACCGCGCTTTCCGCCCCAAAATCCACATAGGCTTCGTCAACTACAACAAGCCTTTGTAAATTACTTTTTACTATTTCTTCTATTTCGGAAAGAGAAAGGGCAATGCCTGTTGGCGCGTTCGGGTTGGCTATTACCACACCGCAGTTTATGTTGCAAAAAGCTTCTTTATTAAGGCAAAAATCTTCTTTTAGGGGTATAAGGGAATAATCAATACCAAATAAATCGCAATAAACGGGATAAAATCCGTAGGTAATATCCGGGAAAGCCACCTTGTTCTTTTTGTCGAAAAATGCCGAAAAAATAAATCCCAAAACCTCGTCGCTACCGTTACCGGCAAAAATATTATCGGTATCTACTTGCAAATAATCAGCGTATGCCTTAACAAGGGCGGTGTTTTCTGGGTCGGGATAAAGCCTTAAATCGGCAAAATTCATAGGGGTGATATTCTCTTGTAAAAGCTTAGTAGGAGGGAAGGGGCTTTCGTTGGTATTAAGTTTGACATACCTTTTGTCCCGTGGCTGTTCGCCCGGGATGTAAGGAGTAAGATTTTTATATTTTTCGCTGAAAAAATTGCTCATAGTCTTTATTTCCTTATTTTAACCGATTTGCCGTGTCCTTGCAATCCCTCTTGCTCGGCAAATAAAATTATATTGTCGGCGATAGGCATCAAAGCTTCTTTTGTGTAGTAAATATATTGTGACCTTTTTATAAAGTCTTCTACCGAAAGGGGAGAAAAGAACCTAGCTGTGCCGCCTGTAGGAAGAGTGTGGTTTGCTCCCGCAAAATAATCGCCTAAAGCTTCGGGAGTATACTCACCTAAAAACACGCTGCCTGCGTTGGTTATTTTGTCAAGATAATCAAAAGGATTATTTACGCAAAGTTCCAGATGTTCAGGAGCAATAATATTAGCTATTTCTATTGCTTTACTTATCGATTCAACAACTATTATTTTGCCGTTATTTTCTATTGAATCCCTAGCAATATTTTGCCTATCAAGGCTTTTTAGCTGGTTTTCTATTTCTTCTTGAACAGCTTTTGCAAAAACTAATGAAGTAGTAAGAAGTACCGCCGATGCTTTTTTGTCGTGCTCGGCTTGTCCAAGCATATCTGAAGCAATAAACTCTTTTTTGCTATTATCCTCAGCAACAATCAATATTTCGCTGGGGCCTGCTATCATATCGATGTCGCAAACGCCAAACACCTGCTTTTTTGCGGTGGCAACGTAGATATTACCAGGGCCTACTATTTTGTCAACCTTAGGCACTGTTTCTGTGCCGTAAGCTAAGGCTCCAATTGCTTGAGCTCCGCCGACCTTATAAATTTTTTCTATGCCAAGAATATATGCCGCCGCCAGGATTTTTTTGTCGATATTGCCTTCCTTATTAGGTGGGGTAACCATAATAATTTCCGATACGCCGGCAATTATTGCAGGGATTGCGTTCATCAGAACGGACGAAGGGTAGCAAGCTGTTCCTCCGGGTACGTATAGTCCTACTCTTTTAAGGGGAATAACGCGTTGTCCTACAATAGCGCCGTTTGCTTTTTTAAGTTGGTAGCCTTTAGGTAGCTGCATTTTGTGGAAGGCTTCTATATTTTCTTTGGCAAGCATAATTGTGTCAATAAAGGCTTTGTTGGTTTGGTTATAGCCCTCGAGTATTTCTTCCTTACTCACTGCAAGAGATGTAATATCCGCTCCGTCAAACTTTTTGGCGTAATTAAGTAAAGCAGTATCACCTTTGATTTTTACTTCTGACAAAATATCTGCCACCGTTTTTTCTATGGAAGAATCGGTAGCTATATTATCTCTTGAAAGTATTTTATCTATAGTTATTTTTTTAGTATTATAAATTTTTATCATTTTTTATATCTTCCACCAATTTATTTATTTGACCGCTCAAAAATTTGTAAC
>CAYIZR010000135.1:0-3567 GCA_964367755.1 uncultured Christensenella sp.
GTTAAAGTAATTGGAGCGGTTTACTATATTTAATACTCCTTGAGCCTTAAAATCAAGTTTTATTAAATAACGAAGAGATTTGTCAACTTTGTCAATTTCAGAATAGCGGACAAGGACGTTTTGACAAGTAGAGTTGACAGCCGACAAAAGCTCGTCTTTGCGTTGGCTCTTAAGCGCCAGTATATAGACGTAGGGTGGTAAACTAACTGCATTGTCATACATATCTTGAGTTATGTCAAAGAGGGCGTAGAGAGCTATTCTTTTCAGTTTAGCCATAGTGTACTTTTTGGTTTTTGCTTTATCCAAAAATTCTTGGAAGGTTACCGACTCGGCCGCGGCTAGTTTAAGCCTGTTATTAAGACCGCCATTAACATCGTAGTATTTTTCCAAATCAAAACCGCTAATGTCCTTTAACTTAAACAAACATAAGTCCTCAAGCGGGGTGCCGTTTGTATTATAGTTTTTCAAAAAATTATAGGTAATAGGTGGCACGCAAGCCTTTATTTCTTCAAATTCTTCACGTCTGATAGCCATTCTTATCGCGCTTGCTGATGGTGTTTCTGTTGCGATATTATCACAATTATAATCTGTTAGCCTCTTTATTGTATGAATTTTTGTATTTAATCCTAACTTTTTGAGAGCTTGAATATAGGCAATGCCGAGCACGTTGTTTGGTTTTTCTAAAATATCGGCAATATCGCTGTAATTGCGATTGTTTTTGGAAAACTCTATTAAAGCTAAGCTTCTCGCTTTGGGATATGAACAGCCCTCGGACAGCTTGTCTTTAATAATTTTTGACAACTCGGAAGGCTCGTTTGAGAGAAGCTCGGCTGCTTTTGTTAGCATATTTGGGTCGCCGCATTCGCTCCCAAAGCTAATATAATCCACATTGGGCAAAGCCGAAATTATTTTTATTGCCCCGTATGCAAAATTATCTGCCGGAGAAATTGCATAAATTGTGGGTAGTTCTATAACCATATCAGCGCCAAGGCGGCAGGCTATTTCTGCGCGTTGGTATTTGTCTAAAATTGCCGCGTCTCCGCGTTGTGTAAAGCTTCCACTCATGATACAAACAACGGTATCAGCACCTGTTTGTTCACGCGCTGCATTAAGGTGAAGCAGGTGTCCGTTTGTGAAAGGATTGTATTCGCAAATAATGGCCGTAGTTTTCATAAATTATTGGAGTTCCTTTGTAGATATCTCTTGATTTTTGAGTGCCTTAAGAGTATAATTGATTAGTGAGTGTATATATTATAACTTATTTTAAATATAAAATAAAGTAATTTTTATAGGAGAAGAGAAATGTCAAGACTAATGGAATCGGTATTTGTCAAGGCAACAGCGCTAAATAAGCGTATTGTATTGGCAGAGGGAGAGGAAGAAAGGATTATTTCCGCGGCAAAAATTATTGCAGAGCGGAACATAGCCAAAATTACCTTAATAGGTAAGAAAAAGGTAATTGAGCAAAAAGCTGGCGGCGATTTGAGCGGTATAGAAATAATAGACCCGTCTACTTCTAAAAAAACATCAGACTATGTTAACTTGCTTTTTGAATTGAGAAAAGCAAAAGGTATGTCTATTGAGCAAGCCGAAAAGTTAGTTTATAACAACCCGTTATATTTTGGTGCTTTAATGGTAAAAAATGGCGATGCGGATGGTATGGTTGCAGGCTCAATTCATTCAACAGGTGACGTTTTACGTCCGGCGTTGCAGATAATAAAAACTAAACCGGGAGTTAATACAGTTTCTAGTTGTTTTGTTATGTGTATGCCCGAAAACTCATCGGGAAATAAATATGGAGAGAACGGAGTGCTTGTCTTTGGTGATTGTGCCGTCAACCCTAATCCGACTGCCGAACAGCTTGCTGATATAGCAATAGCTAGCGCAGATACAGCAGTAAGAATTGCGGGAATAACTCAACCAAAAATTGCTTTGCTTAGTTTCAGCACAAAAGGAAGCGCAAAGCACGAACTTGTAGACAAGGTAGTAATGGCAGCTAATATTTTGAAAGAAAGAGAGCCTCAGCTTAATGTTGACGGTGAGTTACAAGCCGATGCAGCGTTAGTTGCAAGCATAGGAGCGCTAAAAGCTCCTAATAGTACTGTTGCAGGTGAAGCAAATGTGCTTATTTTCCCTGATTTGCAAGCGGGAAATATTGGCTATAAGCTTGTTCAAAGGTTGGCGTGCGCAGAGGCTATTGGCCCTGTTTGTCAAGGTTTTGCCAAGCCTGTTAATGACCTAAGCCGTGGTTGTTCGGCAGATGACGTTGTTTCTGTTGTCGCTATGACAGTTTTACAATGTGAATAATATCGGGGGATACAAATGAATGTTCTAGTAATAAACGCAGGAAGCAGTTCGCTAAAATATCAAGTTATTGAGATGAAAAGCGAAACAATGGTTTGCAAAGGCCTTGTAGAAAGAATAGGTTTTGACGGCTCTAACTTGGTACACCAAACAGAAGGTAAAGAAAAATTAATTATAAAACAAAATCTCAGTAATCATACTGAAGCGCTTAAAATAGTTATTACCGCATTAACGGATAGACAATACGGCGCTATAGAAAGTGTAAATGAAATATGCGTTGTTGGTCATAGAGTATTGCACTCGGGTGAAGATTTTAAGGACAGCGTGTTAATTGACAAAGATGTAATAGCAATTTGCAAAAAAAATGCCTTGCTAGGCCCTTTGCATATGCCGGCTAATATAGCTTGCATTGAGTCTTGTAGAGAGGTTATGCCTAACACTCCTATGGTTGCAGTGTTTGATACAGGCTTTCATCAGACAATGCCAAAGTTCGCTTTTATGTACGCTATTCCTTATGAGGATTATAAGCTATACAAAATCAGAAAATACGGTTTTCACGGTACTTCACACAAATTTATTAGCAGTGAAGCTTTGAAGCTTGTTAACAAAGAAGACAGCAAAGTAATAACTTGTCATCTCGGCAATGGAAGTTCTCTTGCTGCAGTTAAGGGAGGCAAATGCATCGATACTTCTATGGGTTTAACACCGCTTGAAGGTGTAGTAATGGGTACCCGTAGTGGAGATTTGGACCCCGCAGTTGTTGGTTTTATGGCAGAATGTAAAGGAATTACCGCAAATGAAGTTATTTCCATTCTTAACAAGAAAAGCGGATTTTACGGTATGACAGGTACTTCGGATTTCCGTGATTTATGCGCCAAGGCAGAATCAGGCGATGAGAAGGCAATTTTGACGCAATTTATGTTTGCATACAGGATAAAAAAGTATATAGGTAGTTATTTTGTGGCACTTGGCGGACTGGATTGTATAGTGTTTTCGGGTGGAATTGGAGAAAACAGCGCTGTAGCGCGTGAGCTTATAATGAAGGGACTAGACTGTCTTGGTATTGACTTTGATTTTGAGCTTAATCTTACCACACCTAAGGGGAAATTTGCCGAGCTTACTAAACCAAAATCAAAAGTAAAAGTATATATTATTCCTACAAATGAAGAATTGGTTATTGCCAGAGACGCAGTCAGACTTTCTGGAAATAAATAAAAATATGTATGGAAAAAAGTTGACATAATGACTTTTTTTCTATATAAT
>CAYIZR010000136.1:0-3567 GCA_964367755.1 uncultured Christensenella sp.
GGCGGAAGCAAAATCGGCGCAAAAAGCGAAGGCGTTGCAACATCTTCTGATGGAGGAAGAATTATACCTTCGGGCGAGAATTGGACTGACGAGGTGTAAAATGGCAGATAAAATTATATTGACGAAGGATGATAAATATGCTCTCCGTATATTTTTCTTCTCTGCGTTGCCGTTAGTTAAGGTAATAGCCGAAACTGACCCAAAATTTTCTGGTAAATTCAAAGGAAAAAGCTTTGTTTTTCAAATAAGTGTTTTGTCAGAAGAATTCAAAAAGACGGGTAAGCTTGCGACTCATTACGTTGTTGATAACGGAAAATGGACGGTTCACGTGGGGGAAAGTCACCCATCGCCTGACATAGAGTTGGAATTTCCTACGGTTAATAAGTTTATACTTTTCTTTAGTGGAAAAGGTATGCCTTTGCCCAAAATGAAAGGCATAATAAAAAACTTTGGCAAATTTGTGGCAATACTACTTACCTTATTGCGTATGGCAAGCTTACTTCAAGCTAAAGATGCGCCTACAAGTGAAGAGGACCAAAAAATGCTGGTTAAGTTGTATTTTTATCTTCTTAGCAGTGGAATAAGTCAACTTAACAAAATAGAGCATCCCGAAGTAAAAAAGTTTACCGAAACAAGTCCGGATAGGGCTTATGCTTATGCGGTTGACGGATATGAAGAATTGCAAGCGTGGATAAGAATAAGAAGTGGCGAAACAAAATCAGGACGGGGAGAATACCCAAGATGTAAACCTTTCCTTACTATGCGTTTTGACAATACTATTCACGCATTGGACATACTTATGTCTAAGGGCGATATGATTGAGTATATCAAGCAAGGATTCCTAACAATAGAAGGCGCGCCTGAATTTGGCGGAGCGCTAGGTAACCTGATGTTGCTAGTTGGTTATTACGCCCAAGCGCAATATCTAGACAATAAATAAAAATAAAAATGTTTTTTGCAAGAATGGGAAAGTTATTTCCCATTCTTGTTCGTTTATGAGGTGAATATGGCGAAAATTGTAGTTTTAGACGGAAGCGCAGTTATGCAAAAGGATAAGACCTTTGATTTTTTACAACAATATGGAGAGTTTGTTTGTTATCAGCATACCCCAAAAGAACTTGTAAAGGAAAGAATAAAAGGCGCCGATATAGTGCTAACAAACAAGGTTATTATTGACAAGGATATAATCGATTCTTCTCCCGCGCTTAAACTTGTTTCGGTGCTGGCAACCGGTTATAACGTGGTTGACTGTAATTATGCAAGGCAAAAAAATGTGGCTGTAAGCAACGTACCATCTTATAGTACAGACAGCGTTGCCCAACATACCTTTGCGCTAATACTTGAGCTTTGCGCTCATAGCGGAAAGCATAGCAGAGCGGTTTCTGATAACAAATGGTGCATTTCTGAAGATTTTTGTCTGTGCCTAACCCCTATTATTGAGTTGAAAAACAAAGTTATTGGTATCATAGGATACGGAAGCATAGGTAAAGCAGTGGCAAAAATAGCGGAGGCATTTGGTATGAAGGTGCTTATACATAACAGAACGCCTTTTGAGTGTTGTGTTAGTTTAGATGAGTTATATAAGCAATCAGATATTATTACGCTGCATTGTCCACTTACCGATAGTAACAAACAAATGATCAATAAGGAAGCTATCGCTTTAATGAAAAAAAGTGCGATAATAATAAACACGGCTAGAGGTGGGCTAATAGATGAAGATGCGCTCGCATATGCCCTTAATAATGACTTATTATTAGGATTTGGCGCAGACGTACTTAGCGAAGAGCCGCCTAAGGAGAGCAATAAGCTACTTAAGGCAAAAAATACGGTAATAACACCGCATATTGCTTGGGCAAGCAGTGAAGCAAGAGGCAGGCTTTTGGAAATAACCGAGCAAAACGTCAAAAATTTTCTAGACGGAGAGCCAATAAATGTGGTAAACTGACCTAATGAAGCTCAAAAATAAGGTTTACGAAAAATTATATATATGTGAAGGGCAATATCTATCGGGACAGAGTTTTGCCGATGAATTTTCGGTAACAAGAAATGCAATCTGGAAGGCAATAAACAGCTTAAAGAGTGATGGGCATGATATTTTGTGCTCTTCTAAAAAAGGATATTGTCTATCTCCAAAAACAGAAACTATTAGCGCTTTTGGCATAAAAAATGAATTAGGCGAGAGTAATAATTGTCATATCGAAGTTTTTCAAAAGGTTACTTCAACAAATGATATGTTGATTGACCTTGCCAAAAAAGACGCAAAAGAATGGACTGTAATTGTTGCTGAAAAGCAAACTAATGGAAAAGGCCGTCAAAAACGCAGTTTTTTTTCCCCAATAGATGACGGTGTATATTTTAGTATTCTTTTAAGACCGTCTTTTCTTATTGAAGATGCTTCTATGATTACCGTTATGACAGCGGCGGCAGTTACCGAAATTATAGAAGAAAAATACCATATTGAACTAAAAATCAAGTGGGTAAACGATATTTTTAAGGACGGAAAAAAGATTTGCGGTATCCTTACTGAAGGCTCGTTCAATGTCGAATATGGCGCCTTTGATTATCTTGTGGTTGGGATAGGGATAAACTTGTCTAAGCCAGATGGTGGCTATCCAAAAGAACTTAAAGACATTATTGCCCCTTTATTTGATAATAAAATGACGGCAAGAAAAAAAAATTGTCTTATAGCTAGTATTTTGGAAAATATCTATAAATATTATTTTGACATGCAATCAAAATCGTATTTGAAAATTTATCAAAATAAGCAGTATTTAATAGGAAAGGAAGTAGATATTTATCAAGCAGATAAAAAAACAGCTTTTGGCAAAGTAATTGGCGTTGACGATAAGGGTCGTCTTATGGTAGAAGCCAATGGGAAAATTGAGTATTTGTCCAGCGGAGAAGCTAGAGTTGTTGCAAAAAACAATAAGTAGCGTAAGTTTTTACGCTACTTTTTTATTATGTTGCCATAGTAAATAACATCTCGAATTTTTTTCTATATATGAAAATCCTTTTTGTCATACACAAATACAGAAGCAATAAAAAATGCGGCGGCGCAAACAAATAAAATAACCATAGTGATAATTGAGGTAACGCTTAAAATAACTATGCCGTTTGGGTTGAACATAGTAAAGAATGTAAAATATTTTGCGAATGAAAATTTATCTCCGGTTTGCGCTACCATTTGCAGTACATACATAAACACACATATTCCCGCTCCAAACATAAGGCTTTTTCTTGATTCGTTGAAAATACAAGACGCCAAAAAACATAATCCTGCTATAAACAAGTGAAGTCCCAAAGTACCAACATTTAACAATATAAATTTGCCAATATGTAGCTGCCCAGGGAAAAATATACTGCTAGAAATAAGACCTATAATAGTTGTAAAAATAATTAACGCGATAGAAAAGGTAATAAGAACTAGCATTTGAGTAATAACTATTGCTTTACGCTTAACGGGCGCTGACAAAAGAAACACCGCTGAGCCTTTTTCGGTATGTTTTACAACAAGTCCGTTTGTTAGAATTATGGTTAGCAACATCGGGAAGAGTATCATTATAAATC
>CAYIZR010000137.1:0-3522 GCA_964367755.1 uncultured Christensenella sp.
AACCGTTGACCCCCTGCTTGCAAGGCAGGTGCTCTCCCAGCTGAGCTATACCCCCGCATAAATAGCTTCCTCTTTATAATGCTTGACTATGATAACACTAAAAATTATTGTTGTCAATTATTCTTTAACGCTTTTTTTAATTTTTTATTATTTGAAAGCAAAAAAGCCGTATAAACTCCCCTAAAAAAACAGTTATTCGGCCTTTTTGCTCAATTTTTCCTTTATTCTTGCGAAATTGTAACTGAAGTGATTACAAAGGTATTTTGTGGCTTGTCTCCATATACCGGCGAGGAAGAAATTGCGTCAATAAAATCCAGCCCCTCAACTATTTTTCCAAACGCCGCATACTCCCCATCATAGTTAGAACAATCGCTCACGCAAAAAAAGAATTGTGAGGTCGCGCTGTCATATTCCGTTGTCCTCGCCATGCTGATTACTCCTGCTAGATGGCTTAGTTTGTTATAGCCATAACCGTTATCGGCGAATTCCCCAACTATCGGCGGGTATAGTGCTCCTTTCATTACATCTTCGGTGTCAATTCCTCCGCCCTGCACTACTTTATTGCTAATAACCCTATGAATTACCGTGTTATCATAAAATTGCGCGTTGGCATACTTAATAAAGTTTTCCACACTAATTGGCGCGTATTTCTTCATTAGCTCAACCTTAACATTTTGCCCTCCCGAAAAGGTAAAAGTTGCATACGTTTTTTGTGCTTCTTGATCAAAAGTGCTGTTTGACTTCATAAAAGACAATACCATATTCATAGCCGTAGTAGCTTCTTTTAATGAAAAATCCTTTTGAAACTCATGTTTTAGCTTTTTATTTGTACTTTTGGGAAGATATGCTGTCGTTTCCACCTCATTGTTGCTTAGTTTCATTACCATTTTTTCGGCCTGCACATAAAAAGGGTCGTCGGAGCCACAAGTAATGTACGTTGACGGATAATTTTCAGTAACCCAGTTTATTGTGCTGATTTCATCCCAGCGGGAATACTTTTCGTACTTTCTTACATCCGTCCAACTCCACATTGCAGTGTTTAGAAATGGAAATTTGCTATCTCTTACTGTTTCTCCATCGTAAAATCCACAAAGAAGTAACACTCCCTTTAGTTGCTCCGCGGTAATTGACGGTTCAAAATTCATTTTTGCCTGTAACGCCTCGTTGGTATAAAACGCCCCCATTTGCGAAGCAAGGTGTCCGCCGGCGCTATCTCCTGCAATAAATATTTGATCTTCGTCTATATGGTATTTTTCTGCATTTTCACACAAAAATTTTATAGCTTCATTGGTTTGTTTTGCTTGAATTGGGTATTTTGCCTGGGGCGCAAGATTATAGTTTATATTAGCCACGACAAATCCCTCTGCTGCAATCATTCTGCAATACGGCTCGGCGCTTTCTTTGCTGCCGCCTACGTAATAGCCGCCGTGAGCATACACCAAAACAGGCTGTTTGCCTTGTACATCCTTGGGCGCAATTATATCCATATAACCGTTTTTGTAGGCGCTGTTGTATTCTAAATCTTCAGCTAAGAATTCTGTTTTTTCTAATATTTCGATATAATTATCAGGCTCACTTACTTTCCATGGGCGGCAAACAACTTTTATCCCCAAACTAACCAGATTGTAGTCCAAAACCGCAACCAAAACCAAAATAAGCACCACGGTTGCTGTAATTGCCGCCGCGAACCACCCTTTTTTATAAAAAGGTTTGTTTTTTACTTCCTTTTTTTCCTTAACTTTTTTCACTTTTCACCTCTAAACTTCAAAATCCATGGCTATTGAACTTTCAGTTACCTTATGCATATAATCTTTGACAACCTTACAGTGATAATCATCACATTGATACTGCTCCAAACAATCCCAATCATTTAGCATAACTTCCAGCATTACATCATAACTGCGGTTTGTTCGCAATTTGTCGATGTTAACAGAAATGTCTCCAAGACAAGGGACTTTCTCCTTCATTTTCAAAAGTACATCTTTAGCTTCCATACATTTTTGCTGACTTCCGTCTTTTAATTTGAAGCATACCACGTGCTTAATCATTTTTTATTTCTCCTTTTTCCTTAAGTTTTTTAGCTTTTATTGACTGGATTATATCATATCCTGTTTCGCTTATTATTAAAGCGATAAACACTGTAACAAAACCTGCAATCATTTGCATTGACGGCCTTTCGTGATAAAAAGCCACCGAAAATAGCGTCCCAAATACCGCTTCCAAACTCAAAATTATGGATGCGTTGTTAGCGGGGGTAAATTTTTGCCCTAATATCTGCAAAAACTGCGCCGCACAACTCGCTATTACCCCAAGATAAACAATGGATAGCCACTGCACTCCGCTAAGAGAAGTTGGTATTTTTTCCATGCTCAGAGAAATAATCCAACATATTATCGCCACCGTCAAAAGTTCCAAAAACAGTAATTGACGGAAATCCGACTTCTTGAGAAAAATAACGTTATATACTATTTGCAAGGCATAAAAAACTGCGCTTATAAGAGTAAGGGCATCGCCTATTCCTATTCTAAAATTCCCTTCCAAAGAAATTAGTCCAATGCCAAGAAGGCACACAATAGCCGCCAAAACATTGAATCCTGTAGGTTTTTTCTTAAAAATTATCCACCCAATAAAAGGCACCATTACACAGTACGCTGCCGTCAAAAAGGCGTTTGTGGCAGGGCTTGTTCTTTCTAATCCCAAAGTTTGGAATATATATCCACTTCCCAGAATTATTCCCAAAATCACTCCGCGAACAAAGGTGTTTTTGTCTATTTTTGCAACATACTTATAACCGATAATACCCATAACAAGGGCTCCGATGGAAAACCTCATCGCCAGCACAAAATACATCGGCAAAGCTTCTATTGTGTTTTTCAAAATAAAAAAAGAACTCCCCCATATAATGGTGGAAAAAAGCAAAGCTATGCTTCCGATAATTTTTAATTTTTTTTCCTTTGTCAACATAATGGTTGTTTTTTTATTATTTCTCCGCTTTGTCCGTCTTTAAGAGTCATTTCTGTTTCGCTAAGTATTATGTAGCTTGCCTTACTTCCGTTTCGCGGCCGTGCAAGACTCCCTGTATTGCTGAAAATAATTCCTTCTTTGTCACCAAGAGCTCCCTCGTGCCAATGTCCATACAAAAAAATATCGCCTTTTCTTAGCGCTGCCGGCATACGATGTATTCCATAGATATGCCCGTGGGTAAAAAATATACACCTTTTTTCAACATAATCTATCATTTTTGTTCCTTTATTTTCCACGTGGAACATTTTTAGCCTTTCTTCGCTGTCACAGTTGCCTTCCACCGCAAAAATTGGCGCTTTAATTTGGTCCAAAATAGTGTTTATAGCCGCAGTGTTCCTACCGTTATCCAAATCTCCAAGCAATACTATTTTGTCGACATTTTCTTCTTCCGCTCTTTCTAGTAGTAATTGATAAGCAAATATTTCTCCATGAAGGTCGGCGGCAACTAGATATTTCATAAGCTATATATTATATTATTTTATTTGTTTTGTCTATTTA
>CAYIZR010000138.1:0-3513 GCA_964367755.1 uncultured Christensenella sp.
GGTGTTATCTATTTATCGTCCAAAGATACCAATTGTATATAACACTTCAGGTTATGAAAAAACCGAAATAATAAAAAAGCTAAATAAATTTGTGGATATTTATCTTGTAGATATGAAATACGGAGATAATTTAGTGGCAAAAAAATACAGCAAAGTAGACAATTATTGCGACTATAATTTTGCCGCAATTAAGTTAATGATAGAAAGTAAGGATACAGTTATTGTTGACAATCTAATGAAAAAGGGTGTTATTGTCAGACATTTGGTACTGCCTGACAATCTAAGCAACACAGAAAAGGTTATTAAATATTTTGCCGATAATTTTAAGGATAAAGCTATTTTTAGCGTGATGAGCCAGTTTGTTCCCTGTTATAAAAGCACGATTACAAGGAAGCTAAAACCTATAGAATACAAATGGGTAATTTCCGCCTTGCAAAAAACGGGAATAGATAATTGTTATATTCAAGAATTATCTTCGGCTAATACCGAATATATCCCTGAGTTTAGTTTGTCTTAAGATTCAAAAATACTCTCATTAGTTCCATAATGGTTTCTCCGCTAATATCTTTTATGGGAGCAAAACCGTTACCTACAACAGTATTGCCTGTATCTTTTGGTTGGGCGGAACTAAAACTAGTGGGATTTACTTGATTTGGGTCAGCAGAATTTTGCCCATCACTATTATTTTGGGCGGTATTAGATTTATCGTTATTTTTGTTTAGCATAGACATCATCGCCGTCATCATCGGGTCTTGATTTTGACCGCCCATCATTTTTAACATATCGGTCATATTAGAATTGCCTCCGCCCATTAACATGGGGAGAAGCATCATTAAATTGTTATCCATATCTTAGCTCCGTTTTAATTGCGCAATTAAATCGCTCATTCTTGCCGCTTGTTCGGGTGTAAGCCGTGAGCGGATGTTGTTATAAAAACTGTCTAATGCCTGTGCAGAAACATTTCCGCTAGAAACACTTCCCACTTTGAACAATTCTTGCATAAGTTGTTCTTCGTTCATTTTGGAGTACTTGTTATAAGCTTCTTGAGGATTGGTGTTATTTTGTTTATCAAAATTGATTTCGGGTTGTTTGTTATTATTATTTTGCTGGTTATTTTGTTTATTTTGCTGTTTTTGTTTGCGCCTTATGTATTCTGCTACGTCCATAATGCCCTCCTGACCTTTTTCATAGATATGTATTAAATGTTATTTTTGTGCGAGAGGTCAATCATAGCGTCAATTGTTTTTTCTATGTCAGTAAGGCTGTTGTTATAGCCTATAGCAAAGCGCGCCGCGCCGCTTGGAGCTGTCTTTAGAAGTTTATGCATAAGCGGTGCGCAATGTAGTCCGCTTCTTATACATATCCCGTATTGATGTGAGAGGGCATCGCTAAGGTCCGAACAACTGATTTTACTAAAGTTGCAAAGTAATATGCCGTTATTTGCGGAATAAACCTTTAGGCCTTCTATTGTGGATAAGCCTTCCTTAAGAGCTTCGGTTAGTCTTGATATCCTTGAGTTTAGTTTGTTAAAATTTTTATATGTCCACTCCACACCGGCTTTTAAGGCGCATATAGAGGGGGAATTAAGTGTGCCTGCCTCCATGCCGTCAGGAATATCCATTGGAGGTTGCAAGCTAAGTCCATTTGTACCAGTTCCTCCTATAATTATTGGGGTAAGCTTAATATTGTTTTTGCATAGCAAGAAGCCACTTCCTTGAATACCATGGAGGGACTTATGACCGCTTGTTGCTATCATATCAATGTTTTTATAGTTAAGTTTTAGGTGACCTGCCGCTTGAGATATGTCTACCAAAGTAGTTGCTTGGGAGTTTTGTTTTACTATGGAACATAACTTCTCTACATTTGTTGTTTGTCCCGTTACGTTGCTCATTGCGGTAATTACAAAAAGGGAAGTGGGGTATTTTAACGCAGAGATTAGAGCTTTTTCGATACTATTATTTGAGTTGGGCGATAACAAAGTAAGGGTACATTTTTTTTCCGAGGAAAGTTTTTGAAGGGGGCGAAGTACCGAATTATGCTCAAAGCAAGTGGAAATAACTTGATTATCAGGTTCTATGCCAAATATACCTAAATTAAGAGCCTCGGTACAATTTTTTGTAAAAACTACTTGCCCGTCAAAAAAGTTTTTTCTAATTATATTGCGGCAATCTTCTATTTTCATTGCGGTGGCAACTGCAGCCTTGTGAGCTCCTCTGCCTGAGTTTGCCGAAAAGCATATTTCTTTTAGGGCTTCTAACTTAACGCTTAAGGGTTTGAATCGGGTAGTGGCGGCATTGTCAAGGTAAATCATTTGTTTCCTCCTAAGGGCACAACTTAAAATAAATATCAATATAAATGTATTAGGAAAAAACGGCAAATATTCAAAGGAGAACGAACTATGAACACGGTGGCTGTGTATCGCACCAGAAACGAAGCATTACGATTAGCAAATTTTTTTAATAAGGAGAAAATAGCATGCGCTACTATAAATATTCCTTCATACTTAAAACTCGGATGTGGGTTGTCGGTGGTGTTTGACAGCGCCTATAAAGATAAAGTTTACCGCGCCAACGATATGTATAATCTGAAAAGCTTTGCAGGTATATTTCCCAAAAGATAATATATACAAAAGTGTTATTTCTGTTTTTATTACTTATTGCATTCGCGCGTCATCTATGATATTATTATAATAAATATAATATCAGGAGGCGTTATGTCAAAAAAGTATATTTTAGCGATAGGCATTTGCTCGGCAGTATTCCTATCTTTGATGACCGTGGCTACCTTTTTTGATCTTCAAATAAACCTTGCTATCGGAAATGGAAACAGCATTTTTGGACAGTTTTTTTCTTATTTGGGAGATAGTTTTGCGTGGTTAGCTATACCAATTAGCGCGTTGATACTTTATCAAGCGGTTAAGAAGACAAATAAGTTTTATAAGCTATTAAAACCACTTTTTCTTGTATTTACCTTTGTGGGATTCTATTTGGTAACTAATTATTTGTTTGGTAAGTTTGCCAAAGAAATAAAACTTGAACTACTTTATGTGCTATTATTTTCCGCTATAGGCACGTTTTTTGCTATACTTGGAACAAACAAAGTCGACAAAGACCTTATGGAAAAATTGATTATTTTTGCGGTATTTATGCTTGTTTGTGTGGCTGTAAGCCAAGGCGTCATTACTGTTCTTAAACATGTTTGGGCTAGACAACGCTTCCGCAACTTAGAGGGCGGAAACATCATTGGCGGAGATACAGCGGGCTTTACTCATTGGTATAAGCCAAGCTTTGGCAGACATGACGAAACATTGTTTTATGCCGATACCTTTGGCGCAGAAGACGACGACGCTTACAAGTCCTTCCCAAGTGGACATACAGCTTCTGCTGCAATAACCTTTGTTATTATAATGCTTCCGGAATTGTTTGAGAAGTTAAAAAAGCATTCAATATGGTTTTATGTGGTACCTTCTGTAATAACAGCTTTGGTTGCTATATCAAGACTAGTTAACAGAGC
>CAYIZR010000139.1:0-3503 GCA_964367755.1 uncultured Christensenella sp.
GTTTACAGGTAGCATTTCTGCAATAAAAGAAGGAGAAATAGTTTTTCCAGGAGAGCCTATTTTGTCAATTACCGCTCCTTTATATCAAGCACAACTGGTAGAAACAGCTATTTTGAACATAATTAACCACCAAACCTTGATTGCCACCAAAGCTATGAAAATTTGTCAAGAAGCCAAAGCCTCAGTTATGGAATTTGGCTTGCGTAGGGCCCAAGGCCCCGATGCCGGGATATACGGCGCAAGAGCTGCCATAATCGGCGGTTGTTCCTCCACAAGCAATGTTTTAACGGCAAAGATGTACAACGTTCCTTGTTCGGGCACTCACGCGCATAGCTGGGTAATGAGTTTTGACAGCGAAATAGAAGCCTTCCGCGCTTACGCAGAAATTTATCCAAAAAATTGTTTGTTGCTTGTGGACACCTATGATACCTTAAATTCAGGCGTTCCCAACGCTATCAAAGTTTTTGACGAAATGAAAGCTAAAGGACAAAAGCCTGTTGGAATACGCCTTGACAGCGGAGATCTCGCTTATCTTAGCAAAAAAGCCCGCAAAATGCTGGACGATGCAGGACACAAGGACTGCAAAATTTGTGCAAGCGGAGATATTGACGAATATATTTTATCTGCCCTTAATCAACAAAATGCCAAAATTGATATTTACGGAATAGGCACCAAGCTTATTACCTCTTCCTTAGTTCCCGCGCTCGGAGGAGTCTACAAAATGTCTGCTATAATGGAAAATGGCGTATGGATACCAAAAATAAAACTTTCGGACACTGTAGAAAAAATTACTAACCCGGGCATAAAAACTACTTACCGTATATACGATAACGATAGAATGGCTGTTGCCGACCTAATTTGCTTAAAAGATGAGTTTTTTGACACAAATAAGCCTCTTACTGTTTTCCACCCCCAAGAGACCTGGAAAAAAACTACCTTTACAAATTATAGTATGCGCAATCTTATGACCGACATTTTTGTGGACGGCAAACAAGTTTATTTTAGCCCAACGCTCAAAGAAATTGCCGATTATTCCCTGCTCGCTCAATCGGAATTTTGGGAAGAATACCGCAGATTAGTTAACCCTCACGCCTATAAGGTGGACTTGAGTGAAAAACTTTATAATTTGAAACAAGAGCTTACCTTTCAAATCGCAAAAAAATAATCAATCAAAATACACTTTAGAATTTATTTGATATAGCGCCGCTTGCGGCATAATTTTAGAGAACAATATAATTAGTTTGTTAATAAAACCACTTGACACGGTATGGACAGCAACTCGGTTACTGCATAATCGAAAAATAGTGTTTGCTACAGCGCTCGGCTTGGCTCCGTTTTGTTCTATATGAGCCAGATTTTTTACCGCCTTGCTTTTGTCAATGGCATAATCTCCGCACTCTTTGTTGCTATAAATTTTCCTTTTGAAACTAAACTCTGTCTTTGTCCCCCCTGGCATAACGCTAATTATCTTAACGCCTCGAGGAATAAGCTCATAAGAAAGGGCGCTAGTTAGCATATTTACAGCGGCTTTTGAAGCAGAATAGTAACTGTCGTAAGCAATAGGTACCATTCCGCCTACGCTACTTACCACAATAGCAACTCCTTGACTTACTCTAAGCAGCGGCAAAAATGCTTTTAACATAGTCATATATGCAAAAAAGTTTACTTCAAACAAGTACCGATAATCCTTTTCTTCAACATACTCTAAAGGACACGCCATAGAAAAACCCGCGCTATAAATAAAAATATCCATTTTTTTGTTGTTTTCTTTGTATTCTTCTAGTACTTTTGCTAATTTTTCGCGGTCGGAAACATCACAAATAATATTTTTTACTTCTTTTATATCACACATTGAGCGTGACATATTAGTAACGCAGTCCCCTTCAGCTAAAAACTTTTTTGCCGTTGCATATCCAATTCCTGAGGACGCTCCCACAATAAAAACCTGTCTTCCCATATTTTTTCCTTTTTGTTAGTATTATAAATATTTCACATTTAATACCTTTCCCAACTGACATAAAATATATTTTTACGCCATAAAATACACTATGACACTTATTAAAAAAACTATTATATTGGCCTCACAAAACACCGAAGGATATTGCACCATAATTAGAGTGGGCAACGACGTTGGCGCAAAAATTGTGGGAGAAAACTTCACCGAGACTATGCGCGCGGGCATAAAAATAGGTTCCCAAAAAACCTATGTTGGTAATTTGCAAGGACAAAAATCCGAACTAACTTTGCCCCTTTCTTTTAGCCAAAGCGACAATATTGGCTGTCTGATACTAGACAGAGAAAGAATTTTTGCCAAGGGCGGTATATATATTAGCAAAGATGATTTTTTGAGCGAAATTACTCAAGTTGATGAACCTGATGAGGTTCCCTCTGCCGAAATAGAGGCGGATATCACTATCCCGCCTAATAACGAAGAAAACGATATGTTAAAGCGTCTAGGGGGAGAAAATAAGAACTTTTATCTGTCCGCAAAGGAAAAAATCGACGAACTATTCATAATTTATCCTCCCGAAAAGAATTTGGAAACTCTTATACCCGATTCCAAATGGATAAAAATATCCTATGACGGAGAGGATTATTATGTTGTTGGACAGTTAATTAACGATAATAAGCTTACCTATATAGGTTATGGCGTACCGGGGATAAAAGCAATATTGCCCCCGAAAATTACCGAAGGATATGCCGACTGGCTACCTGTTGACAACATAAAACCATACGACGGCTATTGGTTAATTTTTCAAAACGCAGAGAACGGAAAAATGTCAAATCTATAGTGAAAAACCACCATTTACGCCAATTATTTGACCTGTAATATAAGATGCCTTTTCCGATGCCAAAAAACCCACCGTTTGCGCGACTTCGTCAGCAGTACCCATTCTTCCCAAAGCTACGCTTTTGACAAACTCTTCCTTATCACAAGCAGAGTAACAATCGTTCATCTTTGTATCAATTAGTCCGGGACTTACGCAATTAACCCTAACATTACTTTGACCAAATTCTCTTGCCAATGCTTTGGTAAAGGCAATAATGCCCCCTTTAGAAGATGAATAGGCAACCTCACAAGCGCCGCCATACTCTCCCCAAATGGAAGCAACGTTTACTATACTTCCTTCCCTTTTCCAGAGCATATTTTTTGCTACTTCTCTAGTAACACTCATTACAGATATTAGGTTAATCTGCAATATATTTATTATATCTTCATCTAAGGTGTCGACAAATAGTTTTTGCATAGCTATACCGGCGTTGTTTATAACAACACTTATATCGTTATGTTGTTCCATTAAAGTATCGGTAAAGATTTTTGCTCCCTTTATTGAAGAAAAATCGCCAAATATGGGAATAACCTTATTACCAAACTTTTCTTTGAGGCACTCAATTGCTATTAAATTACTATAATATTGGGCAACAACAATATAGTTATCCTCAATTAGCCGTTCAACAATTTTTATCCCAATGTCACCGCTAGCTCCGGTAACTAATGCTTT
>CAYIZR010000140.1:0-3473 GCA_964367755.1 uncultured Christensenella sp.
AATTTTTGGTTTTTATGTCGTAATAAAGTGCTTGATTATTTTATATTTTTTGGGTATAATGTTAGCAATGCTAGACGGGGAGCCAGCGGTGCCCTGTAACTCGCAATCCGCTATAGCGAGGTCGAACGCCCACCGAGGTATATGGTATGGAAAGCCGATGGGAATAAGGAATGTTGATAATAAGGTCTTGTACAATTCTGTGTTGTGAACCGTGTCAGAGCCTGACCGCAGCAGCACTAAGCGAATTTCAGAATGTGTTACAAGGAAGCTTTAGAGGAGTCACCTGTTTTCATGTCGATTCGGTATCCTATATCGGAGTGGGTGCATTATTTTATAGGTATTTTAAGAATATTTTACACATTTTTTGCAATAATCAAATAGTTAACAAATCAAACTTGACTTAAACATATAATATATATTATAATAGTATAAACTTTTTTATTGGAGATTGTAAAAAAATTGGAAATAATTAGCAGGGAAAATATTGACAAATTATATAAGTGGAAAGTAGAAGATATAATGAGGGAAGAGGATATCCCTTCTTTTTTTGAGGATATAAAAGCGGGGTTTGCCGAGATAATAGCATTTTCGGGTAAACTAAATCCCGACAATTGCATAGAGTGTTTTCTTGTGCAAAGTAAAATTTCTTACAAATTAGAAAAATTATATGTTTTTGTTCACCTGAAAAGTGACGAAGATAAGTCTATTACCAAATATTCAGAATTGCTTGATAAAGTATCTATGCTTGCTGTAGAATTTTCTACCGTTTGTTCGTTTATCAGCCCAACTGTAGCAAAATTCAAAAAGCAAGAACTAATTAAAATGAGAGACAGTGAAAAATATTCTTATTTTTCTATGTATATTGATTCACTAATTAGGAACAAAAAAAGGTTACTTTCTACCAAAGAAGAGGCTGTTTTGGCTAATGTTAGTAGTTTTTCCGATGAATTTGATAATATTTTTGGGATGTTTGACAATGTTGATGTCAATTTGGGAGAGATAGAAATTGACGGAGAAAAGCAAAAACTTACTCATGGACTTTATTCTGTTATGTTACAAAACCCCAACCAAGAAGTAAGAAAAAAAGCCTACGATGCTGTTTATAATGGATATATTTCTATGGTAAACACTCTTGCTGCCAACTATGCAGGCAATGTTAAGCAAGACTATTTTTGGACGCGTATGAGAAAGTACAAAAGCTGTTTAGAAAAAGCATTAGACGGCAAGGTTATACCTGTATCTGTATATAACAACCTAATTTCTGTGGTAAAAAAATATACTCCGCATTTGCACGAATACGTTGCTTTGCGTAAAAAAGCCCTTAATCTTAACGAAATGTATATGTACGATATGTATGTGCCAATAGTTAAGGATAGAAACAACCTTACCGAATTTGATGCCGCTTATAAAATTGTAACAGAGGCGCTTTCACCGCTTGGTGATGAATATGTAAAAACTTTGCTAGATGCAAAGAAGGATGGTTGGATTGACGTTTTTGAAACAAAAAATAAGAGAAGCGGCGCATATTCCTTTGGTGTATATGGAACCCATCCTTATGTTTTGCTTAATCACAGAGGCACAACTCACGACATATTTACTATAGCTCACGAGATGGGCCATGCTATGCATAGTTATTATAGTAACAATGCACAGTGCTATGAAAAAGCAGGTTATGTAATATTCGTTGCGGAAATAGCAAGTACAGTTAATGAGGTGCTTCTAATCAAGCATTTATTAAAAACCGCCGAGGGCGAGGAAAGAAAGTATCTTTTATCGTATTATATCGATATGATAAGAACTACGCTTTTTCGTCAAACTATGTTTGCTGAGTTTGAAAAATTCGCGCACGGAACAATTGAGAGTAATGAGGCGTTAAGCGCCGAAAATATGACGGAATACTATAGTAAATTAAATAAAGAATATTATGGTGAAAGCGTAATAACTGACAAGAATATCGGATATGAATGGGCAAGAATACCGCATTTTTACCGTGATTTTTATGTTTATCAGTATGCGACAGGCATTACTTGCGCTATAAATATAGCAAATATGATATTAAAGGACAGTTCTGCTGTTAATAGCTATAAAAAGTTTTTGAGCGCAGGCGGCAGTATGTACTCAATGGATATACTAAATTTAGTTGGCTTGGATTTGACAAAAAAAGAGCCTTATGAAGTAGCGATGAAAGAGTTTTGCGCCACGCTTAAAGAACTCAAAAAAACTGTGAGGGGAAAATAATTGAAAAAAACTTTTGTAGTGATATTATTCGTTGCAACTATTGTCGCAACCTTAGCTTTTTCTCCATTGGCGGCGCTGGCAAACGATGCTGTGCCTATTACAGAAGGGGACAGAAGTAATATACTATTCGATACAGGCTATGAACTTGCACAAGGGTACTATGTAGAAATTGCTTATGATAATTATACTTTGTATTCTTCAGGGCTTTATGAGGCGTTTACCGTAACATTTGACCGTATTTTTTGGGAAGGTTACGCTTCCGACGAAAACGGTATAAATTATAGAAACAATATTTTGGAAGCAATCAAGCTCTTATTTACAGGCAGAGGTTTTCAGACAGAAGTTGACAATGAAAACGCGCGCTTTTCGGCTTTTGTAAGATATGATTCTTATACAGATTATTATATAGATAATAAAAAAAATGGATACAAAATAAGTGAAGCAAGCGACGCTACAAAAAATGGTTTTTTGTTTAATGAATATCAAAACAAAACGACTACGATTTTTGAGGTAATTGATAGCGAAGGCAATTTGCTTAATGCAATTTTGCAGATTTGTTACCAGGCAGGGGTAGAGAGAGATAACGTTGCGTTAAATTATGTTTACGGCACGCCTTACAAAATAATAAGTACCGATGCCGACGATGTTAACTACTCTAGCGGACAAAAGCTATTTTTACATTCTTTTAATATGGATATGGACAATTATGACAGAGAAATAACCCTAACGCAAAAGACGCCTAACACTACAGGTTGGTATGTCTTGGCAATACTTATTGGGGTTGCGGCAATGGCTACACCGTTGACCATTGCAATTATTAGGAGAAAAAAGGGAGGAGAGGATGCCAAAAACCAAAGATAACGATAATATGAAGAAGGTTAAGAAATTTCCTAACAACTTAGAGGCAGAACAATCCCTTTTGTGTTGTATTTTGATTGACGGAAACGTCGCAGGAAGCGTTATGCAGATGCTAATGCCTGAGGCTTTTTACAATGCCCAAAACCGTAAGATTTTTTCAGCAATGAAAGAGCTTAACGCCAATGACAACGCAATTGACATAATTACCGTTAACGACCAGCTTACAAGAATGAGGTTAGCTGACGAAAACACCTTAAATTATCTTACTGATTTGGTAAATATGCTTCCTTCGGGTGCCAATTATCGCCAGTATTTTAATATTATTAGGCGTGATTATGTCTTAAGAACAATAATTGAGAGATGTAACAGCATAATAG
>CAYIZR010000141.1:0-3461 GCA_964367755.1 uncultured Christensenella sp.
TTATTATATATTATCTTATGTTGCGTAATGTTTCTTCGGTGATAATATATGGATCATCGTATGCATTACGCGGTTTGTTGCCCTTAGGTACGTAAGTGGGACGTTTTTTGAGCCTGTTACGGAAAATAATGGGCAAAATCATCATCAATAGAGAAATGGCTATGGGTACAAAGAACAGTATTCCCACTCCGACTGTGGTATCGGCGTTGGCAATAAAGCCATCATAATTAGTTAGAGACATAAAGTAACTTTTGAATGCCCCCATAATGTCTGTACCTTCTATCATAGCAAGCGCCGGAGAAATCAAACATAATGCCGACAAAACAAAACAAACAGTGCTTAGTATATGAACCTTTCTGCTAGTGTAGGAGAAAAGTCGACAAATATTAACTATAATGTTGACAACGCCCAAAAGGAAAGTTGCTATCAAAAACATAATTGTGCCGTAAGTGCCGATATAACGGATTATTACCGAATTGTCATAATTGCCGTCTTCGTCTTTTTTTATTTCTAAGGCTTCTGCTTTAGTCCCCGATAAAAAACACAAATAATAATATGTTGTACCTTGGAAGTATTTGCTGTCTTCCAAAAAATCTATTCTGGTTTTTGCAAGCATAGGAGTATGGAACCATGCTTTTACTATATCAAAAGGATTGATATTGATAGTTATCATACCTAAATCGCCGTTAAGCTTAACAGTTTCGGGAATGTTGCCGAAAGCATCCTCATAAGGTTTGCCTTGAACAGGAGCATCGCCTCTAAAAGTGCCGGTAGGCCATTTGCCGTCGTTTGTTATGGCTATATCAAGAGTATTTTCCCCTATACGGTATACAAATAAAGAATCAATAGGTACTCCTATTTCCGAAGCTTCCTCAGCAATACTAGTCGGTAAAAAAGCGCCCATAATGAATATGCCTACGAAAATGATAGATAAAAGCAACAAAAACAAAGGAAGGGCAACTCCATAATAACGTTTTTTTCGGAAAGCTGACTCATAGTCAAAATCTACGTCTGTATATGCGTTGTTATATTTTTTTGCTCCGGCAACGGTGCTGTATTCGTTCATGCGGGCAGCTTGCTCGCCCCTTAGCGCATTTGCGGCTCTGAGTTCGCTGAAAATAATATCGCCATTGTATCCGCCTTCTTCAACCTTTCTGAGCATAGACTTATATTGGTTGCGACGGGCTTTCAATTTGGCTCTTTCATAAGGCGTTTCGCTCTCTCTAAGAGCTACGCCTGTATCCTTAATTTTCTTTTTTAATAAAATACACAAGGCAGCGTCGTCTGCTTCGGTCCAACGTTTTGCTTTCCTCACGTTTTCGATATTGTTTACTTTGACAGCCATTTTGCCTCCGGTCAAACAGATTGAAGAGCATATATATCCCTATAATATTGTATTATATTATTATATTGAAAAAAATGCAAGTGGAATTTCCTGGTTTGGAGTATTTATTGAGAGGCAAAAAAACCCATCTGTTATCCAAATCGGCAATTTATTTACTATATTGTAAAAAAACTAAAGGTTTTTTGAAGTAAACATGCTACTTTTTTAGGTAGCAATTATTGCTCCCGCCGGACAAAGAAGGACGCATTCACCACAGTTTTTGCAAAGGTCTTGATCGATGAAATAACCATCAGAATTTTTATTTTGTTTTATAGCGTCAAATGCGCAAACAAGCTCGCACATAGTACAATTGACGCATTTTTCCGGATTTATAGTATAAATCATAACCAATCTCCAAATTATAGAACAGATAAGTACCATTTTGTACAAATGTAACAGGTATGCAACAGCGCTAATGGTTATTGCAAGAAGAAAGAATCATCTAGTTTTGTTGTAGCGGCCTTTAGTGCAACTCCGCATTGGCATAGTTTTGCTAAATCGAACAGCTTCGTTTTGTCAACGGCAACAAGGTTGCTGTTTTTTGAAAAAAACTTATTGGCTTCGTTGTGAAAGTTAGTGTTGGTAATAAAAAGGCCTCGAGTGCCTTTTTCCGAACAGACAGCGCCGTAAAACTCTCTTACTTCCTTCAAAGTAACTTGAGCAGAGTTGCGGATTTTGCATTGAATTAGGATTTTTTCCCGATAGCCTAAATCGTCCTCTATTTCTATAATGCCGTCTATTCCGTTGTCGTTGGGACCGCCGGTTAACTTAGAACTTTTTATGGTATAAAACTTTTCGAAATAATTTTCCAGAAGTTTTACGCTGTATGCTTCAAAAAATTCTCCACCCTTTATGTTAAGAGCTTTGATAAAATAAGGGAAAATATCATCGGCTTCCGAGGCGTCTTTCAGGCAGTTTCCAATTTCGGTATTAGGATAATTTGTATGGCTGTTAAGACTATAGTTTCCCAAAGTCTTTATTATTATTTCTGACTTAAGAAGCTTTGCCAAAACTTCACCTGCAATTCGGTGTATTTCCACATTACTTTCGGCACTACTTTTTGGGTTGAATATCTCTTCTAATTTGGAAAAAATGTTCTTTCTTGTTAAGGTCTTGTTCTCCGTCAAAAAAGCCAAAACACGCTCTTCCATCTCGTCTTTTTTATAAATTTCTTTTATTTTTTTGTTGAGTTGAATTTTTTTATCGGCGTCAATTGTAAGGTCTTTGTCGTACAATAATTGGCTTAGCACCTGTCCGATATGAGATTTGCAAAGGGTAAGATAGCTATTGCTTGAGGTGTCCTTCATCTCTTCTGGAGAGAGGTTCATTTTTTTTACGCAATCAGAAATAACCGTTTTACGCGGTTTGGGAGTGGTTTTTATAGACTCCAAAATGCATTTTTTTATCGCTATATTGTCAATAGCGGTAGCTTCCCTTTGGGAATTTGTCATATTTCTCCCGAATAAATTAGATAGTTATCCAATAAATATTTATTAAAGTATTGTCAGTGTATGGTTTTACTTCGGCAAGTTCACCGCCGCATTTAATTATTGTTTTTGCCGAGGCTGTATTAGAAGATAAGCAAGACAACATAACTTTGTCGAGTTTTAGAACTTCTTTGGCGTATTCTTTAGCCATATTAAGCATCTGCACGGCTATGCCTTTGTTTCTTTCCTCAGGCGCTACCGAGTATCCTATATGTCCACCATACTGAGCAAGAAAAGAATTGTTCAAATTGTGGCGTATATCTATCATTCCCACAATTTTGCTGTCCGATTCTCTGATAGCAAAAAAAGTGGTGGCGGGAACCCAGTCAGCTCTTACCGTTTTTTCGTTCCTGTTAGCTTCGTTTACTTCCAACCATTCGTGAAATTCCAGTTGGTCGAAAAGTGCGCTACCGTTAATGACTAACTCGCCTTCGGTAAAAAAAGAATTCTTAAAAGCGTTGGCTTCATTGACCATACTACGGTCGGGAAGAACCAAGTTTATGTTTTTCATAGTAATATTATATTCTATAAGAAAACTTAAGTCAACATTCTTTGTAGAAAATAGAATAATTACAACTTGAAATATAATA
>CAYIZR010000142.1:0-3435 GCA_964367755.1 uncultured Christensenella sp.
GAGATATTTTTGCATTTTCAATAATATTTTGCGCCATAGTAAGGTGTGCGGTTTTTTCCACAAAAATATGACAATTGCCACCGCTTGAGGCTATTACCGGCATTGTTGCGGTAGTCAAAACGAACTTCTTGAGCGTTTCTCCCCCTCTAGGAATAACAACGTCGATATATTCGTCCATACTTAGCATCTCTTTGGTAAGCTCTCTATCCGTTCCATCAATAAATCCTATTGCCGAGCCGTCAAAACCGCACTCTTCAAAAGCCTCTTTCATAAGCCCAACCAAATAACGGTTACTATTTATAGCTTCTTTACCACCTTTTAACACTACTCCGTTGCCTGATTTTATGCAAAGTATGGCGGCATCAACAGTAACATTGGGGCGCGCTTCATAAATAATCCCAATTACTCCTAATGGTGAATGAACTTTATTTACTTCTAATCCGCTTTTTAAGGTATAACTTTCTGCCACCATACCAACATAATCAGGCAAGGCAACAACGTCATCTATTCCTTGACACATAGCTGCTATACGGCTACTATTTAGCGTCAATCTATCCAAAAAAGCTAAATTTATGCCGCTTTCTTTTCCTGCGGCAATGTCTAAAGCGTTATACTGTAAAATATTTTGTGCATTATCAACTATTTTTTCTTTGATCTTGAGTAAAACAGCGTTTTTTGAGGCGGTTGAAGCCGCCATAATTTTTGCGCTGGCTATTTTTACTTTTTCACAAATATCCCTGACGTTAGTCATCTTCTTCCTCCTCGGGAAGGTTTGCGTTGTGGTAGACGTTTTGAACGTCGTCATTTTCTTCCAGCATATTTATTAACTTCTCTATTAGCGGGATAGCTTCCTCAGTCGGGTTAATATAATCGTCAGCTATATAATCGCTTTCAGCTGACAATATTTTTATACCCTTACTCTCAACGAACTCTTTTACCGAATTCAAATCCTGAGGAAGTGTATAAATTTCGTGAATATCACCGTCGGATAACATATCGTCTCCTCCTGCTTCTAAACACAACTCCATTACATCATCTTCCGACAAGTTTCCATCTTCAATAACTATTACACCTTTCTTCTTAAATAAAAAAGAAACGCATCCTGTTGTACCCATAGAACCGCCAAACTTATCAAAAGCGTGCCTAACATCGCCTGCTGTACGGTTTTTGTTGTCGGTAAGCGCCTCGACTATTACTGCTACGCCGCCTGCCGCATACCCTTCATATAACATATCTTCATAATTAACCGAACCTAGTTCTCCACTGGCCTTTTTGATTGACCTTGTAATAGTATCATTCGGCATATTATTCTGTTTTGCTTTAGTGATAACGTCTCTTAAACGAGAATTGCTACTCGGGTCAGGCCCGCCCGCCTTAACAGCCACAGCAAGTTCTCTACCAATTTTGGTAAAAGTACTTCCTCTGGCGGCATCAGCCTTACCCTTTTTGTTTTTTATATTAGCCCATTTGCTATGTCCGCTCATTTATACTACCTCCAAAAAATTCTATTTTCTTAGCGCGTACATGGCTATTCCTGCGCTGACTGCCGCATTAAGCGACTCTACGCTATTTTCCTTCATCGGAATAGTCAAAATTGCTTTACTTTCATTGATTATTTTTTCCTGTATGCCATGCGCTTCGCTTCCTACAACTAATGCAACTTTATCAGTAGTTTTATACTCAAAAATATTTTTTGAACCCGTCGCCAAAGAAATTATTGCATAATCCTTTAACAATAATAATGCATTATCGGTATCTGAAGCTACAATATTTAGCATATTTATACCGCCCATACTGGCGCGAACCGCCTTAGGGGAATAAGGGTCAACTGTGCCAATACAAATTACTGTATTGATGCCCGCCGCACAAGCTGTACGCAAAATAGCGCCTAAATTGCCGGCGTCGGCAACCTTATCAAGAACTAACACAAAATCGCCCATTACTTCATTATTATTTTTGATAGCAACTTCGGCAATAACGCCGGACGGTGTTACCGTATCGGCTATGGAATCAAATACGCTATCCTTGATTATTAAGGCTTGAATACAAAACCTTTCTTCCAAATATCTTAACTGCTCATAACTGTTTTCTCGTATGTAAAGCGCCTTTATACGCCCGTCAACAGGAATATCTTTTACAAAGTTTTCACCTTCAGCAACAAAAACTCCGTATTGGTAACGCAGCTTTTTTTCCTTATATAAGCTTCTTAGCCTTTTTACTTTTTCGTTTGATGAAGATGTGATAATCATATTGCACCCTATATGTAAAGTGCCTTTGCTATGGCAAAGGCACTTAAATTTTTGTTATTTTAGGGCTGTCTTTGCTTTACTGCAAATATCTGCGAATGCCGATGAGTCGTTAACTGCCAAATCTGCAAGCACCTTGCGGTTTAGCTCAATTCCCGAAACTTTCAAACCATACATCAACCTAGAATAAGATAAATCGTTCATTCTTGCTGCTGCATTTATTCTTGCAATCCACAATTGACGAAAATCTCTCTTTTTTAGTCTTCTTCCAACATAAGCGTACTGCATAGACTTCATTACAGCTTGTCTAGCTACTCTGTATAACTTGGATTTACCTCCGAAGTAGCCCTTGGCTCTTCTCATGATTTTTCTTCTCTTTTTTACTGCGTTTACCGCTCTTTTAATTCTCATACTGCGCCTCCACTATTTCTGACCGCTCATAAGCGTGCTCATTGTTTTTAATTGTGTATCATCAACATAACCGCCCTTACGCAAGTTTCTCGTTCTCTTAGTGGGCTTTTTATTGAGAATATGATTTTTATTCTGTTTAGCTCTCTTTAATTTTCCCGAAGCTGTAAATCTAAAACGCTTTTTAGCTCCGCTGTGTGTTTTCATTTTTGGCATAATCCAAATTCTCCTTTCTGTTTATTTTTTGATGGGACTCAGCATCAAATACACTGACCTTCCCTCTGGTGTCGGCTTTTTTTCCATAATGGCTACGTGTTGCACTTTTTCAAAGAAATTGTTAAGCACTCCCACGCTAATTTCTGGATGCATATTCTGACGGCCTGACATTCTCAAAGATACTTTCACTTTGTCGCCTTCTGCCAGAAAAGCTATCGCATGTTTGGCCTTTGTATTAAGGTCTCCAATATCAATAGTTTGAGAAAGTTTTACTTCCTTCATTTTGACAATCTTTTGAACCTTTTTGGCCTCTTTTTCCCTTTTTTGCATATCAAAACGATACTTGCCGTAGTCCATAATTTTGCATACGGGTGGCTTTGCTGTCGGTGATATGTTTACCAAATCAAGATTACGAAAATCCGCAATGCGCTGAGCTTCAACTTTAGACATTACTCCTAGCTGAGTTCCTTGCTCGTCAATTAAGCGTACCTCTCTTTCCAGTATCTTTCCATTAATAGCTAATTCCTTAAAAATAGTTCATTCCCTCCTAATATAATAATAAAAG
>CAYIZR010000143.1:0-3433 GCA_964367755.1 uncultured Christensenella sp.
AGTTAACAGAGCACACTACCTAAGTGACGTAGTTGTGGCGGCGGCAGTAACAATTTCTCTTATTTTCCTATTAAAATATCTTGTTTTCAAGGTATATGAAAAAATACGCTTAAAAAGAAGTAAAGATATCCAAACTAATCTTGTAGAAGAAACAGCGATAGAGGAAAATGCTTAATAATTTGGAAGTGAATACCAATCAATCGATGCACGACTTCATTAAAGAAGCCGCATTGAGCGAAAATCGTGAAAAAATAAGCTATTTTGGCAATAAGATAACGGCTAGTTCTTTGTTTGAAGAAATAGACAAAATAGCGTATTTTTTACAGCAAAGAGTGGCGGTGGGAGAAAGTGTGGCAATATGTTTGCCAAATATACCTCAAGCCATTTTTGCATTTTATGCAATTAACAAAATAGGCGCGGTTGCTAATATTGTTCATCCAAAAATAAAAAGCCCTGCGCTTATCAAAATTTTGGAAGAAACAAATACCAAGTGGATATTTATACTGGACAAATTTTTGGGCATACATGCAAAGCAGCTTAAAGAAAATGGAATTATGGCGATAGGTTGTAGCGCGCAATATTATATGAAAGGAGTTACCAAACTTTTGTTGTCAGCAAACGTTATTTTATATCCAAAAAACGCCATAAAATATACTCATATTATCAAACAAAAAATCAATAGTGAAGAAAGCAAAAAAATCAATACATCGGGACAAAGTCCTGCTGTGCTTTTGCATAGTAGCGGCACCTCGGGAGAGCCAAAAACTGTTGTATTATCAAATTATGCTTTTAACGAACTAGCCTACAATGTATACAAACTTGTTAAGTCTTCGGTTAAAGTAGAACTAGACGGAAACGACGGAATGCTTATGATACTTCCTATGTTTCACGGTTTTGGACTAGGTATTTGCGTACATCTTATGATGTTTTACGGCAGGTCTATTTTGTTGCCTGTTTATAGAGAAAAAGCAGTAGTATCTTTGATGAAAAAAGAGAGTGTGGAAATTATTTCCGGTGTTCCTAGTATGTTTAGGCGGCTTGCTGATTACAAAAATTTTGGAGGAGAGTATTTATCTAAGCTTAAGCTTATTTTTTGCGGAGGCGATAAACTAGAGAGCGTAGTAAAAACAAGATTCGAAGATATTTTGCAAATACACGGAAGTGACGCAAAAATTATGGAAGGGTATGGACTTAGCGAAACGGCAAGTGTAGTTACTATAAACGTTGATGGCAAGGATGATGGCTCGTTGGGCGTGCCTTTGCCAGGGGTGGAACTAAAAATAGACGATAGCGTGGAGTACTCCAAAGAGAAGGGAGAAGGCGAAATCCTTATATCCACACCTTCAATAATGAAAGGCTATCTAAATGGAAACAACCCTGTAGATGTAGATAAAAAAGGCAAAATATGGCTTCATACAGGTGATATAGGCTATATTGACGAAAATGGCAAGCTATTTTATCGCGGTAGGGAAAAAAGAATGATAAAAATTGGCGGTGTCAATATTTTTCCGCAAGAGGTAGAAAAAAAGGCAGAAGAAATTCTTGAGGTTGTTTACGCATGCGCAATTAGGATAGTATACCAGAACAAACCAGCGCTAAAGCTTATTGTAGTGACTAATGACAACAAACTAAGCTCGGCATTAAAATTTAAGATTACAAACAAGATAAGAGAGGAGCTTCTTCCATACGCTGTTCCAAAAATAATAGAAAAAGTGGAAAAAATGGAGCTTAATGTAATGGGTAAAGTAGACTATAAATTTTATGAAGAAGCCGAAAAAAACAAAATTTAAGTAAGCTTTGCTTAAAGTTAAGTAACTTCTATTTACAAACAACGAATAAATATGCTATTATTAAATAATAAAATCAAATGTCATAAAGATGACAGAAAATTTTTGTATAAATCAATCGGAGGACTTTTATGGTAGTAATGATTATCGTGGCAAGCTTGTTGGCTATTGCCTTTATTGTTGTTCGGGTTACGATAGGCGCAAAAGGCGTATCAGGCGGGGTTATCGCTATGTTTGTAAAGACAATAGCAAGTCTGGGCTTTATTGGCCTAGGACTTGCCGGATTATTTGCAGGGGTTGGCAATGTACAGGCGGCTGCATTTATTATTTTTGGTCTTGTTATGGGACTAATAGGGGATATCGTTTTAGATTTGAAAGTGGTATATCTAGGCAAAAAAGAAGAGCCTATTTATTTAAGTGGTGGTATGGCTAGTTTTGGAATAGGCCATATTTTTTATTTTGTGGCTATATATTTGTTGCTTGGAAGTAGTATAGTTAGCGGAGCTTTGATAGGCGTATGCTTAGCAGTAGCTGCTGTAGTAGCTTTTGCAATGGTGCTTGGCGGAGAAAAGTTTATGGGCTTTAAGTTCGGCAATTTTACCATTCATTCCATAATTTATGCATTTATGCTAGTGTTTATGGGAGCTTTTTCTATAGGTTGTTGTATTGTTATGCAAAACACAAAGATGGCTTTGTTCGCATCAGGTATGATTTTGTTTTTGCTTAGCGACGTAGTGCTAACACAAATGTATTTTGGCGGTAGACCTACCGACAAGAGTTTATGTGTTATCAATCACGTTTTGTACTATGCAGCGCAGATTTGTATCGCAGCAAGTATTTTTGGAATGTAATTAAGTGTTAAAGGAGAATATAAAAAATGAACGTATGGCATGACATGAGTCAAGAAAGAATCAATGTTGAGGACTTCATAACAGTAATAGAGATTTCCAAAAACAGCAAAAACAAATATGAACTAGATAAGCAAAGTGGACTGCTTATTTTGGACAGAGTTTTGTTTACATCTACCCACTATCCGGCAAATTACGGTTTTATTCCTCGTACATACAGTGAAGACAACGACCCGCTAGATGTCCTTGTTCTTTGCACTGAAGAAATCAAGCCTATGGCTATCTGCCGCTGCTATCCTATCGGAATGATAAGAATGCAGGACGACGGATATAACGATGAAAAAATCATTGCTATACCTTTTAAGGAGCCTAACTATAATTCCTATACCGATATAGATCAGTTGCCAAGTCATATTATGGAAGAGATATGTCATTTCTTTACAGTATACAAAGAGCTTGAAGGCAAAAAAACAGCTAATATCGAGATAGCAACCAAGGACGAAGCAATAGCCACCATAACAAAGGCTATTAAGGATTACAAACACAAATTCCTACCCGGAAGATAAATCAAAAATGCCAAGGATATTAAACAGACGTCCAATACTGTATTTGGCAGTAGCCCTTATGTTGGGCATATTTGTTGGCGGTTTGATATTAAACAGTTTAATTCTAAATATAATAATACCCATAGTGATTTTTCTATGTGGTATTATTTTTTGTTTATTTTCTAAAAAAATAATTACCTTTTTACTTTTTCTTGCTATGGCAATTGGGGTGGCGGGAGCCATTATTGACTAC
>CAYIZR010000144.1:0-3400 GCA_964367755.1 uncultured Christensenella sp.
TTATATAAAGATAAATCTATAGCAGAAATTATTATATAACTATTGTTGTGCTAACATATATCGATGAGCGATTATACTAATTTGTATTCTATTTCTTAGAAAGATAAATGTGAGAATGGCGAAGAAAAATTTTCCTTCGCCATTCAAGTTGTTTTCAAATACACTTTATATTATTTGAATTTTTTTACCTTTTGGATTGCCTTTGAAAGCTTCTATTGCATGTTCCCACGCCTCTAGTCCTATATCTTCATTATAATATGTGGGCACTTCGTTTAGGTGCGCTAATGCAATTTTGCCCGTCATAATAGGATCGTCGCTAGTTACGTTGGTTTTTTTGTCAACCAAGCCATGCTCAAGTTCTATATTTACGCCTTCCAAAAACTCTTCTAAAGTAAAGTTAACCTTACTAAAATCTATTGCTAACTTGTCTGCTATTTGCTCAGCTTCGGCTAATGTAAATTTCTTCATTCTTTATATCCTCCGCTTTATTTATTTCTGTTCCTTTTTGAAACAAAGGAACCAATCTAAACAATATTTGTTCTCGTCTTTACTTTCCATCCTTTCTTTAGCAACTCCGCATGAACCGGGTGTAGGAATAATTGTATCATCACCTGGCTGCCAGTTAGCCGGAGTAGCAACAGAATCTTTATCGGCTTTTTGAAGACCCAGTATAATTCTTTTTATTTCATCAAAGTTTCTTCCTAAAGAAGCAGGATAATAAAGGATAGTACGAATGATTCCCTTCGGGTCAATAAAAAATACTGCTCTTACTGCTTGAGTTGTGGACTGAGACTGAATCATACCATATTTATTGGCAACATCCATTCGGATATCTTCAATAAGCGGGAATTTTACCTCCACATTCTTCATATCTTTCCACTCAAGTTCTTGAATCTTTCTAAGCCATGCAATATGAGCGTATAGCGAATCAACCGACAAGCCTACAAGCTCAGTGTTTAATTCTTTGAATTCATCAGCCATAGTGGCAAAAGTCATAAATTCTGTGGTGCAAACAGGAGTAAAATCCGCCGGATGTGAAAAGAGGATAACCCATTTACCTTTATAATCCTCGGGGAACTTGATATTTCCTTGTGTCGTTACAGCCTCAAAAGCTGGAGCGGGATCACCGATTAATGGCATTCTAAAATTTTTTTCTTCCATAATAAATATCTCCTTTTTTTTAATCTACCCTTAGCTTATCATAAATCAAAAATTACATATGTAACAAAGTCACAATCAGTTTTTTTCATTACGCGCTTAGTTGATTCATAAGCAAAACAATACCTTGTTTCTACGATTTTTATTACATTCCCCCTAATTTTATCACTCTCCTTTGCGCAATCTTAGCGCATTTATTTTTTATTTCTCGCGCCAATTCTTTGCAAATACATTTTTGCCTAATTTTTGATTCTTTTTTTGCCAATATGGGGGCAAATTCCCTTCGCCTTGCTCTAGCAAATTTACTTGCGATAAGTAACTATCGTATAGCTTTTGTTCTTCCTTAGCGCATTCAATGCAAAAATTATAATAATTTTTGCCATCGTTTTTTATATATGTCTTAAACTCTTCTATAAATGTTGTTTCTAATTTTTTTATACTTTCTCTATGCGCTTTAGCGTCAATAAGCTTAGCATAAATGGCGCGGTTAACCTTTTCACGTTGCAAAAAGTATGCAAAACTGTCTTTTTCGTCGGCGAAAACAGGGGCTTGTGTTTTGCCAAAAGAAACAGGCTTAAATACCGAAAGGCAAGGGGTCGAGCTTCCCGTTACCCACACATACGGCTTGCCTGAAACATAAAAAACTGCCATACTGCCCGTGGTATGGTCACCAATGCCCCCTGCGTGCATACAGACACTTTTTACGCTTCCTTTGCTAAAAAGTGTATCATCGTCAGCATCATTATAATGAATTCTTAAAGCGGAAAAAGCATCTGACAAAGAAAACTCTTTGATATTATTTAATCCGCACGCCCCACTCTCTTTTCGTTGCTTTGAGCCCGAAAAGAAGGAATAAATTGGCTCAAAGTTTTTCTTCAAAAAGTTTCCCTTTTCAGAACTGCCATCATAATTGTCAGTAATGGACAACCTGTTGGATATGTTAGCTTGACTTTCCACCTTTTTCCAAGCCCATTTTTTGCCTGCCGTTTCCAAAACATAGGTTTCTTTACCGTCGGTAATTAAATAAGAGTTGTCATAATAGAAAGGGTGATCATATCCTGCGTTGCCGCCTTGTCCGTATTCTTCAAGCAAACTTATTATTATATGCAACGCGTCTTTGGCAGTCTCCCCCCGCTCTAAACCTAGTCTTAATAAGTCCATACCCAAAAGTCTTTCTGTTTTTTTGCCTTTAACTTTGGTCCAAACCGCTTCATTGCCTATGGTAACGCCCTTTTCGTTTATTCCCATTTCTGCGCCCCAAATCCAAGACGGCTTGTAGAGCAAAATAGCTAAGCTATCTTTATCCACAACCGAAATATAGGTGCATTTACACTCACCTTTCGCCTTTCTTTTAGGATAATATACAACTAGGTTAGGTTCATTAGCCGCCCTATCACTATTTTTTAGAAAAATAGCATCTTCGCCTATTTTTTTGAACAAAGTATCACACATTTTTTGCTCCTTTTATGCAGTATTGTCACTATTTATTATTTTGTATAAAATCAATAAAAGCATTGGCTTGTCTTTCCAAATAAGAATAGCTTTTTTTCAGGGTCAGAACATTATTATCAATCTGACTTGTGGCGTTAGGTATTGTCAATCTGGGGACATTCATAACCTTCATATTAAGCAAACTAATTAAGGTAACCAGATGGTCTTGGGCTATTGCCGTACCAAACATTCCCGGAGTAATTCCACTAACGGCGGCTGGTTTTTTGGCAAGAACTTGTGGCTCATTATCGCTAATGGGCAAAGAGAGCCAATCTATAAGATTTTTTAACACACCCGAAAAAAAGTGATTATATTCGGGTGCAAAAAACCATATTCCGTCAGCTTCTTTTACCTTGTCACGCACACGCTTTACCGCAGGCGGCGCAGGAAACTCAATATCTTGATTCATAAGCGGTAAGTCGCTATGCTCAAGAAGTTCAAAATCCGCCCTGTCCCCAACAATTTTTTTTGCAAGCAACGCTAATTGGCGGTTATAAGAATCTTTTCGCAAAGACCCAACTATTGCTAATATTTTTATTTTTTTCAATGTTTAATCTCCTTTTGCTAAACAATAATTTTGCAAAAAGTAGTTTTTTTCGTTAAAATACTACTTAATTAACAATTTCAATCACTAATATTAGTTTACATTAATCGCTTATCATTTGCAATACCGCTCTCCAAATAGAGAATAATAATAACAAATTATTATAAAAATTATCGTTAAATATTTAAGAAAAATACTTGCAAAAAG
>CAYIZR010000145.1:0-3400 GCA_964367755.1 uncultured Christensenella sp.
TCATTAACGTGTAGTTTTTTATCCGCAAAGGAGATAAAATGAATAATGATAAGGACATTGCCGGTAAGGACACAAAAGGTAAAGTAAAAGGGAAAAATTACGAGTTAAAAGTATTTAAGATTCAAAGAACCTGCGTCCACGACGGCCCCGGTATAAGAACTACGGTGTTTTTTAAGGGTTGTGGACTTAGGTGTCTTTGGTGCCAAAATCCTGAGGGGCTAGATGCCTCGCGGGATATCGGTGAAAAAAACTATCCCATTGAAGAAATTATTGATATAGTCCTAAAGGACAAAAAATATTATTTCTCTACCGGCGGTGGTGTTACACTTAGTGGCGGCGAGCCTTTGCTGCAAAAGAGTGACGCTCTTATTTGTCTGTTAGAAAGACTCAAAAAAGAAAAAACTAATGTAGCGGTAGAAACCACTCTTTTTACGCCTTGGGAAAATATAGAAAAGGCTGCTCCCTTTGTCGACTTGTTTTTTGTAGACCTGAAAGTAGTGGGCGATGAAATAAAGCATAAAGAGCTTACCGGACAAAAAAGCGATCTTATTAAGGAAAACATTAGTAAGCTTATAGCTTTGGGTGCAAATATTAGGTTTCGAATGGTAATGGTGCCAAATCATAACGATAGTGAAGAAAATATAAAAGCGGCTTGCGAATATCTAAAGGAGATAAAATATGACTCAATAGAATTACTTAGATATAGTAGTATGTATGAGGACAAAATAACAAAACTAGGACTCGACCGCAAAGTACTTAATATAAATGCCGAGCAGAGCAAAGCATCAATAAAAAGAGGACTAGAGCTATTTGTAAAGTATGGTATTAGTCCCATTAACGGAGATTTAGACGCGCCACCGCAAAAAGCTTATTTTAGCGACAGAGTAACAAAAATTCAACAGGATATTAGGGATAGCAAGCGAGCTCTTTGCATAGAGGTATCAAAGCTAAAAACAAAGTATTATAGGAAAAATGGTTTTGACAAGCCTACACCTATTCACCGCTCCGAAAGACTATCCTACGTACTAAATAACAAAACAGTTAAGGTCTACGATAAGGAACTGTTGGTAGGCAATTTTACTTCCAAAAGAGTGGGCGGACAGGTTTGGGAAGAGCATTATGGTATTCTTGATATTTCTTTTTTATACAAAATCAATCGTCAAAAGCCTGTTTCTTTCCAATGCTCAGCTAAAGAAAGATGGTATTTTTATGGGCATATTTTCCCGTTTTGGTTTAAGCATAGTTTGCTAAGGAAGGTAAACAAAAAACTTAGTGATTTTCGCCAAGTTATTGCAAGGTCATCAGAAATGATTGCCGGATTTAACAACAATATGGCGGCAATTGCGCACTTTATTGTCAATTTTGAAAGACTTCTTAGCTTAGGCACTAGCGGAATAATAAAAGAAATTGAAGAAGCAAAAGTAAAGTATCCAAGCAACAATCAAGATTTTTATGACGGCGCGATAATTGCCCTAAAATCGCTAGAAACTTTTGCCGAAAGATATGCAGACGCCCTTGAAGAAATGAGCAAAAACGCAGGTGACGATGATAGAAAAAAAGAACTAGAAAAAATGGCAGATATTTGTAGTCGCGTGCCAAAGAATCCCGCAAAAACCTATCACGAAGCCTTGCAAAGTATGACATTTTTGCAGATTGCACTTTGCATAGAGTCTTACGAAAATGCGGTTTCTTTCGGTCGCTTAGACCAAATATTATATCCTTACTATAAGAGCGATTTTGACAAAGGAAATATAACTTATGAGGAAGCGAAAGAGCTTTTGTGCCTATTTGTGCTAAAAATGGATGAGTGTATCCTTGTTAATGATGGCGATTCTTATCTAAATGTTAGCAAACTTTTTGAAACGCTATCTACCGACCAGGCAGTAACTTTTGGCGGAGTGGATAAGGACGGAAATGATGCAACCAACGATATTACATATATGCTAATAGATACGTGCGAGTTGCAACCGCTGGCAATAAATATGACGGCAAGGATAAACAAAAACAGTCCCAAAAAGTATCTTCAAAGGCTGGCGGAAATTTATATTAACGGTTGTCCCATGCCCGAGCTGTTTAGCGATGATATTTACATAAAATCTATACCCCTTCATTATCCTGTAACGATAGAGCAAGCAAGGAATTACGCAATAGTAGGTTGCGTTGAGCCAAATGCTTCTGACGACCACTTTGGCAATACCGACTGCGCCAATATGAATCTTACTTTGCCATTTTTGCAAGCGCTTAAGGGTCATGAGCACGATTTATGGAACTATTCTAGCCGCGAACAGATGTATAAAATAATAATTAAGTTTGTAGAGCATACTTTCAAAGGAAAAAACGCCATATCCCGAGCTATTTTGAAGTATCATTATAAAAAAGTTAAAAAAATAGAAATCAAGAAAGGTCTTTATATTTACAATCCGCCTCAAACTATGGAAGAACTAGTTGACCGCTTCCAAATAAGGCTAAACTGTCTGGCAAAAGGTATACTTACCGACCACCAGATGATAGAAAAAGAGCTTCGAGAGAACTTTACTACCCCTCTTGCCTCAACTCTTTATGAAGGTTGCATAAAAAGTGGCAAGGATGTTTACGAAGGCGGCGCAACGCTTAATAGTAGCGGAATACAAGCCGTTGGCGTAACTGATGTTGCGGATTCTCTTTATGCAATAGAGCAAGTTATTTTTGTAAATAAGTTATATACAATTCAAGAAGTAATCGACGCTATAGATAGTAACTTCCAAGGGGACAAAAATAACAAAATTAGATTAGACCTTCTTTCAGTACCGAAGTTTGGAGATGACATATCAGATGAGCCGTCAAAATGGGTAACCAAAGTAATGGAGATTTATAACAAAGCTCTATTATCGGTTCCCAATCCTCCAAGAAATGGTATCTATTCTGCTGGTTATTATGCATTAAACGTTAGCGATAGATATGGCAAAGTAACGGGTGCTTTGCCTTCGGGCAGGCTAAAGGGTGTGCCACTAGCTAACAGCGTAACGCCTCATTACGGTATGGAGCAAAACGATTTGCTTTCCGCCCTAAATGCGTTAGACGACATCAATTTTACCGACTTTGCTCCCAATGGTACAACGGTTACCTTTACCGTAGATGCCGCTCTTTTCCAAGGGTATGAGGGTGTTAATAACCTAGCAAGTATATTCCAAACTTTCCTTACCGAAGGTGGCATGCAATTCCAACCCAATGTTATTAGTCGCGAAATACTTATTGATGCCTATAACAATCCCGACAAATATAAATTCCTTATGGTACGGGTGGCAGGCTATTGCGCTTACTTTAATGAACTATCTGACGAGTTAAAACGAATAATTATCAATCGTACTTGTTATACTTAGACGGCAGTTTCCCAAAAAAATAATTTAGTTATATAACTTAC
>CAYIZR010000146.1:0-3354 GCA_964367755.1 uncultured Christensenella sp.
GATAAGTACATAGCAAGTGAAGAAATAAAAAGAGAAATAAACCCTTTTATGGACAAAAAAATAAAGGACAGAATTTTGCGTCTGTCCAAAGAGATATATTGTTTGTTTGATTTGAAAGGAGTTGTAAGGATAGATTATTTATATGCGGAAGGCAGGTTGTATGTCAATGAAATCAACACAGTGCCTGGCTCTTTAGCTTTTTATCTGTTCAAATCCGATAAGCTTGATTTTTACTCAATTATTGCTTCAATAATAGAAAAAGCAGTAGAAACATTCCAAAAAAAAGCAAACTTATTTACAGATTTTAGCAGTAATGTACTACAAAGCTATTGCGGTAACAAGCTGAAAGCAGGGTCTAAAAAATAATATTTTTTAGCATATCTTCCATACTGAAAATACCTGCTGGCTGTTTAATTATGTAGTGAGCGGCATTCATGCTTCCGTTGGCAAAAACTGATTTGCTTTCGGCTTCGTGCTTTAAGGTGATGACCTCTTTATCCATAATGAACATAACTTCGTGTTTGCCTACGATAGTTCCCCCACGCACTGCGTGTATTCCTATTTCGTTTTGTGTGCGTTTGCCAACAGCGCCCTCTCTGCCAAAAACATAGTTTGCTTCGGGAATAACACTTTTTATTCCGTCAGCCAACATCAAGGCAGTGCCGCTTGGTGCGTCTACCTTTTTGTTGTGGTGTTGCTCAATAATTTCTATATCGGCAGCGTGTCCGAGAGTTTTTGCTCCTATTTTTGCAAGTTGAAGAAGTAGGCTTACTCCCAGTGACATATTACCGGTTTTGAATACCGGTATGGTTTTTGCCGCTTCTTTTATGTAAGTCATTTCTTCATTATTATGCCCTGTAGTGGAAACAACGCAAGGAATATTGTTTTTTACAGCGTAGGGTAGAAAGTCATATATGCCAGCTCTTACCGAAAAGTCTACGATGCAGTCGGGCTTTTCTAAGATGCTTGAGCAATCTTTATATATGGGAAATTCAAAATCATTTTGATTAGCGAATTTATCAACGCCACACAAAATTTTGTCATCGCTGTTTCTTATACAAGTAGCGAGCATTTTTCCCATTGCGCCACCTGCGCCGTATATCATTATACGCATTTTTACCTCACAATTTTTAGTTTAAGTTCTTCCATAGCTTTGCGCAATACATCAACTTTTTCCATTTTTGTCATAGGAAGGCGCATATAATCGGAGTTGATTAGTCCTAGCAAATATGCGGCAGTTTTAACAGGTATGGGATTAACTTCGCAAAACAGAGCGTCAATAAGGTCATGTATTTCGAATTGCATATCCCTTGCCTTAATAAATTTGCCTTGGAAAAAGTCAGTTGTCAAATCAGAAATATATTTAGGAATTATGTTGCTTGCAACACTAATAACGCCTGTGCCGCCAACAGCTAGGCAAGGATAAATCAAACCATCGTCGCCAGAGTACAAGTCAATTTCGTCTCCGCAAAGATGCTTAATTTCCATCATTTGAGTTATACTTCCGCCTGCTTCTTTTACCGCAACAATATTATTTAACTTGCAAAGTCTTTGCACGGTAGTAGGGAGCATATTTAGCCCCGTTCTTCCTGGTACGTTATAAAGAATAATTGGTATGTTTATGCTGTCATTTATTGCCTTATAGTGTTCATATATACCATTTTGTGTGGCTTTATTATAATATGGAGTAACTATAAGTACTGCATCAGCTCCAAGCTCTTGCGCTTCTTGAGCGTATTCTATAGAAGTATAAGTATTGTTGCTGCCAGCGCCTAAAATGACGGGTATTCTTTTGTTAACTTTTTGCAAAGCAAATTTTGCCACGGCGGTTCTTTCGTCGTGAGTCATAGTAGTTGGCTCTCCCGTTGTGCCGTTAATGACAAGCGCATTTACTCCGTTGCTAAGTTGGTCGTCAAGTAGTTTTTCCAATGATTGAAAATCCACTTTGTCTTCCAAAAAAGGAGTAATTAACGCGGTAGCGGTGCCCTTAAATATTGACATATCAGCCTCCTGAGTTTTTTATAGCTTATGCCGTAAATTAAAAAAATGTTAACGGTATTATTTGTTGTCTTCGTTAATTAGATATTCCATTATTTGCACTGCGTTGGTAGCGGCGCCCTTTCTTATATTGTCTGCCACAACCCAAAGGTTGCAACCACTTTCTACTGTTTCGTCAAGACGGATACGGCCAACAAATACTTCATCTTTATCCTCAGCGTATAAGGGCATAGGGTATTTCAAATTAGCCGGGTCATCAATTACTACCAAACCTTTTTGATTGGAAAGACATTCAGTAATTCCTTCAAGGGTGCAAGGTTTGTGGAATTCTAAATTTATAGATTCGCTGTGTCCGTGCCTTATAGGTACTCTAACCGTAGTTGCGGTAGCTTTGATGGAATAGTCGTTAAGTATTTTCTTTGTTTCGAATATCATTTTTTCTTCTTCCTTGGTGTAGCCATTGGGAAGGAAAACGTCTATTTGGGGTATCAAATTGCCAAAAATTGGGTAGGGGAATTTTTTGGTTTCGCCTTCTTTTGCTTGTTCAACTAAATCGTTATATCCTGCAATGCCAGCTCCGCTAACGGCTTGATAGGTAGAGTAGACAACTCTTTTGATACCGTATTTGTCGTGAAGAGGTTTTAGAGCTACCATAGCTTGAATGGTAGAGCAGTTTGGGTTGGCAATGATATTATGGTGTTTTTTTGCCGCTTCGCCGTTTACTTCGGGTACGATTAGAGGAACGGTAGGGTCTGTTCTCCATTGACTACTGTTATCAATAACTATTATTCCTTGTTTAGCAAAGATAGGCGCATATTCTCTAGAAGTGCCACCACCTGCGCTAAATAGAGCAAAATCGATTTGTTTATCAATAATGTTTTCTGCTTTTAATTCTATTACGGTATGGTCTTTACCCATAAAATTGATTATTTTGCCTGCGCTTTTTGAGGAAGCAAAAAGATAGTAGTTTGCAACAGGTAGATTTCTTTCGGCAAGCACTTGCAAAAATTTGGAACCTACCATACCAGTTGCTCCAACGACAGCCACATTGTATTTTTTCATATTATATATCCTCCAGTTTATTTTATAACAAAAAAGACGGTATTGCTACACCGCCAATAAAGAGAACAGTAATCTAATAGTACTCCATCGTTTTTGATGACAGTGGCATTAATATTCTTAATGTCCCCAACGTCGGAAATAACAAGCTTTTCCGGCATTTCGGCAAATAAACCCTTTCTCCTATCATACTTGCTATGTTTGTTATAGGTTACTGATGTTATTTGCGCCTCTATTAGCTAAGTGTAGTTTTATAATAACAAAAATATCATATTGGTGTCAAATAAAATTCATTAT
>CAYIZR010000147.1:0-3338 GCA_964367755.1 uncultured Christensenella sp.
TATTTCAGCAGGAGGTATTCCAAGGGAGTCGCCTCAATACTCCAAACTTATGATGGTTTTGTTTTTCTTGATTTCTATTCCTCCGGCAATTTCTTGTATACTAGCGGTTATTCCTACTTGGAAATATCACTTAGATGATGATTTCCACAAGAAAATTTTGGGAGAACTTAACGAGCGTAGACATAGCGAGATTGATAGTGAAAGGGTAGAAGAAGAACAAAAGTAAGATATTATTAACAAAGGAGAATGTAATGGACGTATTATTAATTGGTTCAAGGGGAAGAGAGCACGCTATTGCTTCCACCCTGAAAAAAGATGAGAGGGTACATAATATATTTTGCATACCTGGTAATGGGGGACTTGCCGGAATAGCCACTTGCATTAAGATGAGTGTGACTGATTTTGACAGCATTTTGGAGTTCTTGGAGGACAATCCTTCAATAAAACTAACTATTGTTAGTCCTGACGAGTCTTTGTATGGAGGGCTTGCAGAACTGTTGCGAAGCAAGGGACATAGAGCCTTTGGCGCAGACAGTCTTCCTTCAGAGATGGAAGGAAGTAAGCAATACTGTAGGTATTTATGTGAAAAATATGGTATTCCTGCTCCTGAATACAAAATATTCAACGATTATTATAAGGCCAAGAAATATACGGCTGCTCACGATTATCCGTTGGTAGTAAAAACGAACGGTCGTACAGCAGGCAAGGGAATAATGTTTTGCAGGAATCAGTTGGAAGCCGAAAATGCAATGTATGACGTTATGATAGCCGAACTTTTTGGAGATGCCGGCAAAATCATTGATATAGAGGAATATTTAGAGGGCAAAAACGTTATTGTTATGGCTTTTACTGACGGCAAAACCATTGTGCCTATGCCTGCTGTTAATAGCTATAAGAGAGTATTTGACGGAGATTTGGGCATGAGCACGGCAGGGATGGGGGCTTGTATACCTGCTAACGAATATACCGAAGAAATAGCAAAGCTTGCTTACGATAATGTATTTGTGCCCACAATAAACGCGTTAAAGGCAGAGAACAGAGAGTTTTGCGGAGTTCTTTCGTTTAGTATGATACTGACAGAAAAGGGGCCTAAGGCGGTGGACTTTAGCGTTAGATTTTGTGACGTTGAGACTCAAGTTATTTTACCTTTGTTAGAAACTCCTCTTTTGGATATAATGAATGCGGTAATTGACAAAAAATTGGATGAGATAGAAATAAAATGGAAGGATTTGAGCGCTGTTTGTGTAATATTAACTTCTCGCGGATATCCTCTCGAATACAACAAAAATATAAAAATTAACATTGGAGAAATAGATTCTGATGTATCGGTATTTCACGCAGGAACAAAACTTATTGACAACGAACTGAGAACTTCAGGTGGTCGTGTTATGGGAGTTTTTAGTATGAGTGAGAACGCCGAAGAATGTGTTAATAAAGTTTATCAAAATATAGCAAAAATAACCTTTGACGGTATGCACTGCCGCAAGGATATAGGGAAGAAATCTTAAACAAATGTCTTTTTTACCTTTTTTACGGGGAGAGATAGACGAGTCTCCCGATTTTATACTAATTACGCCCGAAGCTTATATTGACCATCCGAGCTTCGGGCAAGCTATTATTTCGCGCTTGATTAGCAGCGAAGGCTTTTCTATAGCCATTATTTCTCAGCCGAGCAAAGATGAGGACTATTGTATTTTTAACAAACCCAAATATGCTTTTTTGATAAGCGGTGGGGTAGTTGACAGTATGGTAAATAATTATACCGTCAGCAAAAAGAGAAGGAAGTTTGACGAATACACCGAAAAGGGCATACCCTGCCGTCGTCCCGACAGAGCGGTTACTGTATACTCAAGGGCAGTTAAGAGGCTTTATCCCGATGTTGCTGTAATTATTGGGGGAATGGAAGCAAGCTTAAGAAGAATGGCTCATTATGATTATTGGTCAAACACTGTAATGCCCTCTATTTTGGTGGACAGTCGTGCGGATTTACTTATGTACGGTATGGGGGAAAAAGAGTGGTGGGATATCCTTAATTTGCTCAAAAGGGGCGTTCCTATAAAAAAAATAAAGGATGTGGAGGGAACTGCTTATTTGGCTAGTTATAATAATTTGTCAAACAGTATAAAAGAAAGATTTAATAACGGAGAAATAATTTTCTGTCCGAGTTTTGAAGAGGTTTGCGCGGATAAGAAAGCTTATGTAAAAGCCTACAAAATTCAATATGAAAACAATAATTACATTTCGGGCAAAACTATTGCGCAAAAGCATAGGAAAGAATACGTTATTGTTAATTCTCCAGCTAGACCTCTTACGGTAGAGGAAATGGACAAGGTTTATAATCTGCCTTATATGCGGTGCGCACACCCTTCCTACAAAGGGGATATTCCCGCAATGGAAGAAGTACGGTTTTCTATCACCGATCATAGAGGTTGTTTTGGGAGCTGTTCTTATTGCGCGCTTAGTTATCACCAAGGCAGAGTGATTTCAAAGCGTAGCAAAGACAGTATTATTCTTGAGGCCAAAGAGTTAACTATGCTTCCCGACTTTAAGGGCTATATACACGATATAGGTGGCCCAACTGCCAATTTCAGGAACCCAAGTTGCGAAAAACAGAAAACAATGGGTGTATGCAAAGATAAGCAATGTATAGGGTATACGCCATGTAAAAACCTTAAGGTTGACCACAGTGAATATCTAGATATTTTGCGGGCAGTTAGAAGTTTGCCCAATGTAAAAAAGGTATTTATAAGAAGTGGTATTAGATATGATTATTTACTTTATGACAAAGACCAAACTTTTTTTGACGAACTTGTCGAGCATCATATTAGTGGACAGCTAAAAGTTGCCCCCGAGCATAGTTGTAACAAGGTGCTTAAATATATGAACAAACCGCCCTTCGAACTGTATCAAAAGTTTGCTCAGGAGTTTCGCAAAAAAAATCTTAAATATAATAAAGAACAATATCTTGTGCCATATCTAATTTCTTCACACCCTGGTTGTACGGTAGAAGATGCCGTAAGACTTACAGAATATCTAATGAAAATTGGCTATATGCCCGAGCAGGTTCAGGACTTTTATCCTACCCCTGCCACAAAATCAACCTGTATGTTTTATACAGGCATCGACCCGGACACAGGAGAAGAAATTTTTGTGCCGCGCTCCTCCGAAGAAAAGGCTATTCAAAGGGCTTTGTTGCAGTATTCTAAACAAGAAAACATTGCGCTTATTGCGCCTGTATTAAAAAAATATAATCAAAAAAAATCCTCGGGAGTTCCCCGAAATTCAAAAAAACATAAATAAAAGTCATAAATAATCGGTTATTTAGCATATCTTTAGAA
>CAYIZR010000148.1:0-3336 GCA_964367755.1 uncultured Christensenella sp.
CTATATAGTTATCTATATAAATAGAAGAATTTAACGGCAAGCTAATAAGTTCGTACTTTGCATTAAGGGAAGTTATCTGATTTTCAGCGCAAGCAAATAAAGACACTGCTAAGAGCATCATAAGAGCTATAGAAACGATAATAAGAATTTTTCTTTTCATAACAACTCCCTGCTCAAGCATTATACACCATAATTATTAAAAACAACTTAACAAAAAAAGGTTATAAATTTTTTATTAGCGCTTTAAGGAATTTTTCAAAAGCCGCTTGCCCTTCTTTTGTGTTCTTAAATACCGCAGTGCATTCCAAAATTTTGACGCAAGTTTCATTGATGTACTCAACAACTGCATCCAGCGCATTTTTTTTATCGATAGCAAGCCCCTTTGTTGTCGATATTTGGGCAATCATTCCCATATGCTTGCTTATAGCCTCATCAGTGTTAATGCTCTGAAAATCTATTTGTTGCTGTCCCAAAACATCAATTATTTTGGATATTTCCCTTTTAAGTCTGCCAGGCAAAATAAATAGTCCCATAGCTTCTATTAGACCAATGCCCTCTTTTTTGATATTGTGCATATCTTCGGTGGGGTGATATATTCCATGGGGATGGCTCTCGTCAGTTCTGTTGTTGCGAAGTATTATATCCACGCAATAAACGTCTCCCTTTTTGCTTGCAATGGGAGTAACCGTGTTATGCCTTTCTTCTCCGCTACTACTAACAATGCCAACTTTTTCATCGCTATATTCTCTCCAGAAATCAAGAACTTTACAACTAAGTTTAATAACTTCTTGTTTGTCCGTTCCTTTAATAGTAACTACGCTGTTGTACCAATCCTTTATTCCTATTGAAGCTATTCCGTTGTTATAATATACTTTTCTTTGTGGACGGTTAAACATAGGCAGAACCTTTTTGCCCCCTTGATAATGCTCGTGAGACAAAATAGAACCACCAACAATTGGCAAATCTGCGTTGCTCCCCAAAAAGTAATAAGGGAAGGTATCTACAAAGTCAAGAAGTCTGACAAAAGTCTTATCGGTTATGCTCATAGGTCTATGTTCGTCGGAAAAAGCAATACAATGCTCATCATAATAAACATATGGAGAATATTGCATATGCCAATTCTCCTCACATAACTTAATGGGTATGGCTCTAAGTGTCTGTCTTGCCGGGTGACTCATTGTACCGCAAAAGCCTAAGTTCTCCAAACACAGCATACATTGAGGATATTTTTTACCCTTATAATTTTTTTCGTATAGTACTTGTTTGGCATCTTTTTCGGGTTTACTTAAGTTTATGGTAATGCCAATATCACCCTTACTTCCTTGAGCGTACCAACAAATATTCTTTTTTATGTCGCTAAGCCTAATATAGTTGCTATTTACAGATAGTTTATAGAGATAAGCGGTGGCGACCTCAATACCTTCTTTTTCGTAAAGACAACAATAGTTTTTAACAACAAGTCCGTTAGAGGGGGTCACAAGTCCCATAACTTTGGTTTCAAAGCGAATGTCAGACCCTTCTTCTGCTAGTCCGTTTTCTAAAGCGTACTCTACCAAAGGATTAAGTATATCCTCTTGAAAGTTTTCAACGTTTTCCCCCTTCTCATCGCTTGGTTCAACTTGAAAAAGTTCCAAAAGTTGGTTACGGGCATAAACGGCATCCTCCAGCCCCAAATCCAAATTACTTTTTGCATAGTTAATTAGATTTTCAATTAGTTTGTTAATTTCCATTATTATTTTCCCTCTATTTGTTTATAAGAGCAAACTTTCGTTGCCCCGACTTTTCTTACCGAAAGCAAGAAGACGTTTTCCTCCCCAAAGAACTCCATCATTTTGCTTACATATTCTTTACCACTTTCTTTCTTTACCATTGTCAAAATTGTTCCTGCGAAGCCGCCACCGTGAACACGGCAAGCCAAAGTTTCTTCGCTTAAATTAGAATATGCCAAAGCCAGTGGAACGCTTTGGGTTTTATCTCCTGTAGGATAGCAGTTTTGAAGCAAAGTGTAACTACTTATTCCGCTTTGGTTTATTATCTTCAAAAATCCTTCTTCGTCTCTCTTATTAAGCGCCACATAAGCTTTATTTACCCTTTCGTTTTCTTGGAAAAAATGCATAGCGCGCAATATTGCTCTTCCGCTGAATTTTGCTTTCAATTTAGTTAAACTGTCCACAAAAATACTATATTCTACTTCTCTTAACACCTTTTTGCCAAAGAAAGCAGCTATTTGGTTCATTTCTGTTCTAATAGCAGCGTATTCGTTAGTTAAGTTACAATGGTCTCCGCCACAATTTATTATTACCAAGCTGATATCGTCCATTTCCCAAGGAGCCTTCTTAACAATAGGAGCTTTTACATTGCAAAAATCCATAAAGCTTACTCCACCGCAAGATATGGTCAGTTGATCCATTAGTCCTGACGGCTTACCAAAATATACATTTTCGGCAAATTGGGATATCAAAGCTTTTTCTATTTCATCAATTTTTTCATCATTATAAAGAACATTAAAAACTTCGCATAGTAACAACTCAAAAGCTGCCGAGGAGCTTACTCCCGCCCCCTTAAAAATATTACTATGGGCGTTCATTACAAATCCGCCAACCTTATGTCCTCTGTCCAAAAATCCTTTAATAACACCTTGAAGCAAGGCAACAGAAGTGCCATATAGTGTTTCATCTATGGTAAGGTCACTAATACACACCTTAAACTCGGGATAACCCGCGCTCTTTATGGTAACGGCATTATCTTTTGTCTTAACAACAGCGCCAACAACGTCTAAATCGATACACCCTGCTATTACCAAGCCATTATTGTGGTCGGTGTGATTACCGACAAGTTCCACCCTTCCGCTGGAGGAAAAGAAATGAATATCACCCTTTAGGCCCTCAGCCAAAGAAGAATACCTTTCAGCGGTAATTTCCTTGGGTACCGTATACAAATGTGCGGTTTTGGAGATAAAATCGATATCGTTTAACAATAACTCTTTGCTCAAAGTCCTTGCCATAAGTAACTCCCAGTGATATAATTAAGAAAATATTTTACAAAAGTATAACATACCGCATACATACATAGCAAGTATTTATAAAAATTTGCAACGCAAACGCCATATATATCAGGAGAAAAAATGCGTAATTTAACTTTATTAACCGACCTATACCAATTAACTATGATGAACGCCTATCTAGAAACCGACAAAGCCGATACTATGGCGAATTTTGACGTTTTTTATCGTAGCAAACAATATGTGGAATACGCCCTATGCGCAGGTTTGGAACAAGTTATTGAATATATCAACAATTTACATTTTTCCCCAGACGATATAGCTTATCTAAAAAG
>CAYIZR010000149.1:0-3322 GCA_964367755.1 uncultured Christensenella sp.
CATATAAATAGTATCATCTAAAAAGTATATTTACAACAAATAATTGAAAAATTTGGCAATATACGCTATAATGCTTTTATGAAAACAATTATCGTGAACCGCAAAAAATATGCTTTTGACGAAAACACCCCTCTAAAAGATGCTTTAAGTGATATAGGGTTTGTTTTTTCGTGTGGAGGTCAAGGCAAATGTGGCAAGTGTAAAATTATCTGTAGCGAGTTGCCCATAACTGATTTAGACAGAAAATTTTTTAACGACACACAATTGGAAAGTGGAATGAGGCTCGCCTGCAATAAAACAATTATTAGTGATCTAGAGATTACTTCTTTAATAAAAGAATCTACCGAAAATGCGCCATTGCCAAAACTTTCTTCTTGTCGCCTAGCAATAAGTATAGGTTCCCGTTATATAGATATTGGTATACTTGATAATGGTTTAATAGAAACAATAACCATCCCTAATCCCTTAAATGAATTAGGCAATTTGACACAAATAGCAGAAGAATACAAACACAACAAGAATGCACTTACCATTGCCCTTAGGGCGGCAATTGGCAAAGAAAGTGTGGAGTTGTTCGAAAAATATTCCACGGCAAAAGCCGAAACGATGGCTATCGCGGCAAATGGTTTTTATCTAAATATTTTGCTTGGAATAGACTTAAATATTAAGCCCGATTATGATACTATAGTAGAAGACGATAATATAAATTTGCCCACCGAAAGCGTATACATTCTCCCTGTGCTTAATTGTTATGTTGGAGGAGATATTTTTGCCGAAACAATCGAGCTTAAAGAGAACTCTTTGCTCATCGATTGTGAAAATATACTTACCTTTGCATCTATCGGCAAAGATAATACTCTTATTACCTCTATGTGGGATATGGAAATGGATTCTTTATTGTCAATAAAGTGTTTCGGCGCAGCTCTCGACTATATGGTATATAAACTGAATTCTCAACCACTGGTCTATCTTTTCGGCAAATATCCTCAAGAAATTGAAGATATAATAATAGATAAGGGATTGGATTTTATACCCAAAACAAAAAGCTTAGATAACGTTGCCAAAGCTTGCGTATATTACAGGTACAGAACCAAACTTAACAAAGAAAAAAGCCGTTCTCAAGCAATAAAACTACTAGAGGACGACAAATATCAAGAATTTTTAATAAAAAACAAATAATGGAGGTGTTTTTATGAGAATTGTTATTGCAGGCGGAGGCGTCGGAGGATTTACTTTGGCAGGATTTTTGGCCAATTCTAAACATAAAGTTACTGTTTTTGAAAGCGCAGAAAGCTTAGACAGTATGCGTTATGACTGGCACGACGATGCGTCGCCAAAAGTGTTTGATGCTTTAGGTATACCTATTCCCGAGGGAAGCTATAAAAAGAATAATAGCCTTTTTGTTTCTCCTTTTAACAAAGGTAGTATTTTTATTGAGCAGAAAAAGGAAGGCCATGACCTGTCTATGGAAAGAAGACCGCTAAATAAGATACTTTTTGATAGAATTAACCCCGAAAATGTAATATTCGGCGCTAAAGTTACCAAAGCTTTGGTTAAAGATGATACTCTGACAGGTTGCGAGGTAGTTTACTCTAATGGAAACAAGGAAAAAATAAATTGTGATTTACTTATTGACAGTGCAGGTGTAAATTCTGCGGTAAGAAAGTCTCTACCTTCTTCTTTACATATCCAAAACATTGTTCCTCCGAGCGAACTTTTTTATGCTTTCCGCGGATTTTATAACAAAGCTGAGGGTGTTACCCTTAACGACACCGACAACAAAGTTTATATGAAACATCTTGGCGAACAAGGCATTTCTTGGTGCTTTAATAACCACGATATGAATTCTCTAAACGTACTTATCGGAAGAATAGGAGAACTAAAAAAAGACACTTTGGACAAAGCAATGGCTGACATACGCCTTGATAATAAAGGACTAGGTAACAATCTATTACGTGGCGGCGGCGTGTACTGTATTCCCGTAAGAAGGCCCTTATCTCGTCTTGTTGCAAACGGCTATGCGGCAATAGGCGACTGCGCTTGTATGACTATCCCTATGATAGGTTCGGGCATAGCAAGTTCTATTACCTCAGCAAAAATATTGGCAGATGTTATTTTAAGCGCAAAAGATTCAAAAGTAGAAACTTTGTGGAAATACAATTATGAAGTTTTCAAAACCTTTGGCGCGGCGCATTGCGGAGTAGATTATATGAAGAGATGGATGCTAAAACAATCTGATGACACCATTAATTGGTTATTTACATCAGGTATATTAACAACAGATGACCTGCAACAATCAAGTTCGGGTCAAACAAGCTCCATTTCTCCCAAAACTATGATGAAAAAACTAGCTGTCGGCATAAAAAAACCTTCTTATTTTACAAAGGTCCTTTCTTTGGTAACAAGTTCTAAGGCAACCGGCAAAATAGGAGATGCTATTCCTCGCGATTATAACGAAGAAGCCATAAACGCTTGGGAAAAAAATCTTGAAAAACAGTTTTTGGTATTCGAAAAATAAAAATAATATCAAAGTTATTTCTATTTAATCATACTAAAATATATTGTCAACCATTTTTATAATAGTGGTTGACAATTGTTTATGATACGGTTATACTTTTTTTGGAGAATAGCCGTGAATAATAACAATCGAACTTACAAGATGGTACTTATAGCGCTTTTTATTACGCTTATTACCATTGGCTCTTATATAAAAATTCCCACACCTCTTGTGCCTATTACAATGCAGCTAGCTTTTTGTTTGCTTGCAGGTGTTTTGCTTGGAGGCAAGCTAGGCACTATAAGTGTAATAATTTATGTAATTATGGGTCTAATTGGACTTCCTTTGTTTGCTTATGGCGGAGGGATATACTATATACTAAAACCTACATTTGGCTATACTCTCGCTTTTATCCCCGCAACTTTTATAACTGGAATATTGGCAAGGGGAATTGGCAACACAAAAAGTGTTAACTTCTGGAAAATAATATTTGCCTGTCTTTGTGGAATCTTCGTTGTTTATTTTATTGGGGTAACTTATATGTATTTTATTCTTAACTACTATATTAACTCTAGTATAAGCATCGGCAGGGCTATTATCGCAGGATGCCTAATATTCTTGCCAACTGATATTTTTTGGTGTTTTTTGGTATCACTTGTAAGCACAAAACTAATACCAAGTATAAAACGCAGGTTATAATAGAAAAACAATTTCCCAAAACTTTTGACTTTACAAATAACCCTTCTTGTGATAGAATGTTTTTCGTTGAGGGCTATTAACTCAGCTGGTAGAGTGTCTTCTTGACGTGGAGAAAGTCAGCGGTTC
>CAYIZR010000150.1:0-3306 GCA_964367755.1 uncultured Christensenella sp.
GGTTTTTGTTTGCTTGAAGTAAGATGTCAATAATCGGTTTTGCCCAAATACTTTTTATTGTTGTACTGCCAATATGGTGAATAGTAACCTTATCTTGAAGTAATTTTGTCAAAATAGCATTTTCCTCCAGAAACCACTCTGCCCAACATTCTTTATGCTCAGTTAGGTAAATCGGAAACAACTCCCATAGCTTAATTAAACTCATTTGACTTAGTTCTTTTTCCAAAATTCCTCTCCTTGTTATCAATCACCAAAATATATAGTTATTCCGCCCAAAAGGACGGAATAACTGGTAAAATAAATCTAACACAAAAAATTATACTATAAATTTTTATCTAGTTCAATGTTTTTTGCAATTATGACACGACGAGCAGTAGGAGCAAGAAGAGCATGGGGACTTTTTTTTCTTTTTTGATACTAAAGAATTAATTACTACTCCGCCTACTATCAAAGAGCACACCACAATTAAAACTATTTCTATTGCGCCCATTTGTCACCTCCTATATTTTTTTGGAATTTGCTTTGCGGCAAGAGAATTTTTTACACAAAATCTTTTTGCCCTTGTTATTAAGAATAATTATTCCAATAATAACCGCCCATACCGCTAAGAAAATAAAGCTAGTCCACCACCATGAACCAATAATATAAATTTTTGCCGACACTATGTAAGAAGCCAAAATCCAGAACAACACTGTGCGGTTAAAGTCCTTCTTATCAGATAATTCTGCTTTAGCAGTTGCTACCGCTGCAAAGCAAGGTATTGTTGTCATATTAAAGGCAATAAAGGCAATTAACGCGGGTATAGTTATTCCTGTTGCAGTAATCATTTGCACAACTGCGTCAACTCCCGCCAAGGACTCATCAACGACAAAGCCTGCTGTAATACTGGCCGCAAGGGTGCCAAAAGTTGCTATTACATTTTCTTTAGCAATAAGCCCTGTTACTGCCGCCACCACGAACACCCATCCAAATGACCCTAGTTGACTTCCAAAGCCTAAGGGGGTAAATAATGGTAAAACAAGTTGTCCTATGCTTGCCAGAATACTATTATTTATTTCTTCATTAGGAAGATATGACCAATCCCAAGAGAAGTGACTGACTAACCAAATTACTATAGTAGATGCCAAAATTATGGTAAACGCCTTTTTTACAAAGTGTTTGGCTTTGTCCCAAAGATGAATCATAAGGTTCTTAAATTGTGGACTATGATAGGAAGGTAGTTCCATAATAAACGGGGGAACTTCTCCTTTCATAGTGGTATTCCTCATAAGTATAATGCTAGCTATAGCAACCACCATACCCAAAACATACATGCTGTATGTAATTATATCGGCGTTGCCCACTCCAAAAATCATTACTATACCACCTGCTATAGCCGTTAAAATAGGCAATTTTGCTCCACAACTAAAAAACGGTATTACTCTTATTGTGGCTATCCTTTCCTTCTTATCAGCCAAAGTTCTAGTATTTATCATTGCCGGGACCGAACAACCAAAGCCCATAATCATAGGCATAAAAGCTCTACCCGACAAACCAAATTTTCGGAATATTCTATCTAGAATAAAAGCAACACGCGCCATATAACCGCTGTCTTCCAAAATAGAGAAAAACAAGAATAGTAATAGTATTTGGGGTAGGAAGGATAATATGGCAAACAAGCCGCCAAGTATTCCATCACAAACAAGTCCAACCGCCCAAGAAGCTACCACGCCTTCCATAGCGCCTCTAACTACGTCTATCAAACTACCTAGTCCTAAATCTAGCAAGTTAAAGAGTATAACTCCGGGAGAGTTTATACCGCCCTCGCCGAACACACCTTCAAATGCCGTCCCTTCAAGAGCAACAAAGCCTTCGGGGAATGCTCCCCCTAAAAATAAGAAGTTACCCGAAAAGGTAAGATGAAAAACGGTAAATAAAATAACTAAGAAAATAGGTATACCCCATATTTTGTGGGTTAAAACCCTGTCTACTTTATCCGATTTGGTAAGATAAACTTGCTCGCTATTACCCTCTTTACCCTTATTCCCTGCAGGAAAGTTTTTATTTTTTGTTAATACTCCCGAGTAATTAGCCGAAATATATCTATATCTTGCATCAGCTACCACCGCTTCAAAATCGCTGCCAAATATTTCATCCTTAAAGGTCTTTTTGAACTCTTCTACCATCTTTACCGAAACGGGATGGGCTTTTACTTCCAATTCGTCCAACTCTGCAAGTTTTATTGCGTGAAAAAGAGGATTTTCAACCGCTTGCCCTTCCAAAGCTATTTTGCAATCTCCAATAAGATGTGTCAACGCTCCACCGTCAAGAACCGTAGCCCCCTCGCGTTTTTGCTCGCTAGCTTGATAAGCTCTCTCCATAAGAGTGTCTATGCCTTTACCCTTAAGAGCAGATATCCCTACAACAGGCAAGCCTATTTTTTGTTCCAGGGTTTTTTCGTCGATTTTGTCACCTTTTTTCTCTACCGAATCCATCATATTTAATGCAATAACCATAGGAATATCTATTTCCATAAGTTGCGTGGTCAAATATAAATTCCTCTCTAAATTAGTTGCGTCCACTATGTTTATAATACAATCGGGCTTTTCCTCCAAAAGATAATTTCGAGAAATTATTTCCTCTGGAGTATATGGAGAAAGGGAATAAATACCTGGCAAATCCACAATGGAAATGGGCTGAGTGCATTTTTTGTATACGCCTTCTCTCTTATCAACAGTTACACCAGGCCAATTACCTACGTGGGCAGTAGAACCAGTTAAACTATTAAATAGTGTGGTTTTTCCGCTGTTAGGATTGCCTGCCAAAGCAAATTTTTTCATTTTTTTACCTCCATCAACACTTTTTCGGCTTCACTTCTTCTTAATGTTAGCTCATATCCGCGCAAATTTATTTCCAACGGATCACCTAAAGGAGCTTTCTTCCTTAATATTATTTCGGTGCCGGGGGTAATCCCCATATCAAACAATCTTCTTCTTATAGCTCCCTCGCCTGCTACGCTTACAATAATACCTTTTTCTCCAATAACAAATTCATTTAATTTTTTTTGCATATATTCCACCTCTACGCTACAAGTATTTTCGTTGCTAAATTGTTGTCCAAAGCCAAACGTCCGTCTTTAATAAGTATAACCACGCTGCCTCCGCTACTGGACAATACAGTTACGTTGCCTCCCATGCAAACGCCAAGACTCTCTAGATGCTTCTTTGTCTTATCGTCGGCTAATACCTTAATTACTCTTAGTTCCCTAAAAAGTGGGGCTACTACTATTGGCATAAATCATCCTCCATTTTGATAAAATTCTTTTCT
>CAYIZR010000151.1:0-3283 GCA_964367755.1 uncultured Christensenella sp.
CCAAAGCAATAATAACACTGGCTGTCTTCTTTGTGATATTTTTTGTAATTTTTGCCATAGTTTATAATATCGATTTGGAAGGAATGTTTCAAGAAAACAATATAACTACCGTTGATGAGCAAGGGCAGGAAGTTGAGATGACAATAGAAGAGTTTTTGGCAATGACTCTAAATCAAAATAATGTTTTCAAAGATGTTAATCAATTTAACGTGGATATTGCAATAGCCGATGCAAAGAGAGATTTAGAAGAGGCTATAGAGCGCGACAAAATAAACAATACCAACGAAGCGTACTATCAAAGGGGCGTAGTAACGGTACTGGAATATATAAAAGCAAACAACATCAATGGCGCAGATATGAAGATAGAAGGTCTTGGTGATTTTAGGGGGCTTAATTCTGCTGAAGGGTTTGTTTCATCTTACTTTGAAATAGTACTTATCATATTAAGTATATACGGCATAGTAATGGCGGCAGGCATATTTGCCGACGAATACCGCAACGGAACAATAAAGCTACTAATGATGCGTCCTATTACGAGGAATCAATTGACAACTGCCAAGCTTTTGGCGGCATATTCGGTAGTTTTGGCATATTTGGGAATAACAAGTTTAATAGCATACGCATACGGAGCCATAGCTTTCAAAAACAAATCGTTAGAAGTTGTCTATCAGGTTTTTAACGCGCAAAGCGTGATAAAAACAACGATAGGAGGAGCTATGTTTGCAAATATGATGTTTAGCGCAATTAAACTTCTTACTTTGATTACAGCGAGCTTTACTATAGGAACTTTGCTCAAGAAAAAAACAGCAGGGATAATACTGTCTTTTATAATTTTGTTCGGCATAGTTTCCACTATATTTAGTTCCTTTGATTTTCAAATTATTACTCTTAGCGCAAACTATAGCTTGAACCAATATTTTTCCTTTGGGCACAATGATATGCAATATGGCAATTTCTTTGTATCATTAGCTGTTTTGGCGGTATATTGGGCAACAATGCTAGTTTCTACCTACCTTGTTGTTGGCAAGAGAGATATAGCGTAATGACCAAGTATTCCAAAGCGATAGCCTTTGTTGCAAGAGCAGGGGTTACAGCAGGGCTTTATGCTGTCCTAACCATTGTTTTAGCGCCCATTTCTTATGGCCCTGTTCAATGCAGGATAAGCGAAATTATGACGCTTTTTCCTTTGCTTTTTCCAGAGGCAGTTCCCGGACTAATAATAGGATGCCTCATTGCCAACATATATTCAGGCTGGTGGGCAGATATGGTTTTTGGCACCTTAGCAACGGCCATTGCCGCATTGGCAACTTATCTTGTGGGAAGAAAAATAAAAACCAAAATTGCTCCTTTTATCGGAGGAATTTTCCCCGTTGTTGTAAATGCTATTGTTTTGCCCATTATGTGGCTTATGTTTAGCACGGAGACAGCGTATTGGTTCAATTTTGCCACCGTTTTGGCAGGACAGTTTGTTGCGGTATATATTCTGGGCGTGCCGGTATACTTTGCCTTAAAAAAGGCAAGGATAGACCAAATAGGAATTAAAAGTATAAAAAAGTAGATAGCAAAACAATAAAGACAAGGATAATCAAAAAGCGCCCCAAAGGTTGGGAAAAACCTATGAGGCGCGTTTTTTATTGTTATAGGAAAGGATTTATTCTTCTTCCTTTTCCTCTTCGCAAGCTAAAGCCTCGGAAGCAAGCTCGGGATTTAGGTTGACAACAGGGGATGTGCGACAACCTTCCATAATATCGGTTATTTCTTTTTTGTCAATTTTTAAGGTAGCGTAGATTATTATACCAACTATTACCGATACAGTAACGCCCACTACCAAAATAAGTCCGAGGTTGTCGGAAGTTTGTTTTGATTGGAAGGTTTGACCGGAAACAAAACCAATGGCAACCAGCAAAGAATTTGCTATCAATTGGGTTATTGACTGGCTTATTTTGTAAGCGAAGGTCATCATTCCGGCATAAGTTCCTGTTTGTTCTCCGTTGCCGTCGCGTTTTTTCTGAACAACAACGTCTCCTATTAGGGCAAGGGGCATAGAATAAAGGACGCCTGTACCTAGACCGGCAAGCATAAGGGCGGGGACAAGGCTCAGTATGCCTAATTTTGACGTTTCTATAAGGGAATTAATATTGTCGTTGAAAGCCCAGCAAACAAATAGCAAAATGCAACCGACAAGGCTAATAGACAAGCCAATAAGCATAGATTTACGTTTATCTAACTTTTTTGCTAGAAGAGGCCAAAGCGGTTGACCGAGTATAGTCATACCAAGCAAAGCGCCCATAAGGATATACATTTGTGTTGTTGGCATAATAAATGTAAAGGTAAATACGTGGAAGCCTAGCGCAATTATTAGAGTGGCGCTTATCATAGAGATAGCGTATCCAAAAATAATGCTACGCATATTACCGTCTTTTAAGACAGCAAAGAAGTCATAAACAACTTTTTTGAGGGATGAGCGAGCTTTCGCCGCGTTGTTTTCGGCAGCTTGACGAGCTTGAACAACCTTTATGTCCGAGAAAGTCATTATCATTAAAAACGCCGAAGTTGCTATACATATAAAGAAAGCAATCCACGCAAAATCCTTGTAGCCTTGGGCAATAAATTGACCTTTTATCAATTCGCCTGCTTCATTTACGTAAGCGTGTTTGTTTTGGAAAGTACCCATTATTATTACCGGCAAAATCATACCGATAATATAAAACACAGAGCGCACTGCCTGAATGGTAGTTCTCTCGTTGTAATCATTGCTGACTTCCACCGAAAAAGCGCCCACAGGAGTAAAGTAAAGTGTATTAAAGGTACGCAAAACAGTTAGTCCAACGGCGAACCATACAAACATAACTATCTGAGTAGTGGAGGAATCTTTCCCGAATTTTGCCCATATTTGCTCGTAAGGAATATTCCATATAAAAACAGATGTTGCCATCATTCCAATTAGGCCAATTAACATAAAAAGATGGCGCTTGCCAAAAATTTTGTTTTTGTAGTTGTCCGACATGTATCCGATAATAGGATCGCTAATAGCGTCAACAATAACGCCTATTGCTATGGCTACACCGATAAGCGCGGCTTGAGCGTTAAGCGCCATTGTAGCAAAAGGAGCTATGTAAGTTGCTATGGTACAAGAAATAAGGCTATAGCCTAGATCTCCAAGCCCTAAGGCAAACATATGTGAATTTTTTACAAACGGTTTGCTTAAATCTCTTTGAGATCTTTTTTTGAAAGAAATCCCTTTAATTACAAGTTTTTTCATAAAAACAACCTCTGTTAATTA
>CAYIZR010000152.1:0-3257 GCA_964367755.1 uncultured Christensenella sp.
TCCTATAAATTATTATTTTCTATATCGGTTATTTTATTTATTCTTGTTTGGTGCCTTCCCCCGGCAAAGGGTGTCGTCAAAAACTTAAGCGCCATTTCTTTAGCAAGTTTTGCACTAGTTATTCTTCCGCCCATGGCAATAATATTTGAGTTGTTATGTTCGGCTGCCATTTGTGCGCTAAAGATATCAGTAACATGTGCGCAGCGTATACCCCTTACTTTGTTTGCTGCGATAGATATGCCAATCCCTGTACCACATAGCAAAATACCTTTGTCGGCTTCGCCACTAGCTACTGCCTTAGCAACTTTCAATGCAAAATCGGGATAATCTACGGACACGTCGCAACTATCTGTACCATAGTCAACAACTTCATATCCAAGTGTTACTATGGCATCAATACATGCCTGTTTCAAAATGTAACCGCCGTGGTCGCAACCAATGGCAACTTTCATAAAATCTCCTTTCAAAACAAAAGAATAAAACAAAGTTATGACATTTATTTTTTGTATTATACCATATTTTGTCACATGAAGACAAGCAAATGCCCTCTCTTTTGAATATCCCCTACAAAAAAAATACAAACTTTGGTAAACTTTTCCTTTTTATATTATTTTTCCACCGCAACTCTTCATTAAGCGGTTCATAATAGATGCTTCAAGCCCCTCATCCTTTAGACCCTCAATAATAATCACATCAGAATTTTTTTCATTTTCTCTAAGCAAACGGAATATATTGCGGGCTATTTCTTCGGGAGTTTTGCCCATGCTTATTACGCTAGTGCTTTCAAAACAAAACTTATGAGTGTCTTTTGTCATAACAACTACCCTTTTGCCTTCTTTTTTCCAAGCAGAAACCATATTTTTCGCTTTACTTAGGTCATTAAACAAATAACAAGGCACAATGGGAGCATAATGAGTATATTTCATACCCGGAGATGCAGCTACCACCACTTCGCCAGTATGACTTTTTACCGTGCCAAGATGTTTTATTAACATTTCTATAGTTATAGCGCCCGGCCGCAAAATTGTAGGTATATCCCCACACAAACTCAGCACTGTAGATTCTATCCCCACCTCGCAACTACCCCCGTCCAAAATAAGAGGTATTTTCCCTAACATATCCTCGCAAACATAACGACACTCCGTCGGGCTAACTCTTTTTGACAAATTTGCGCTGGGCGCCGCTATCGGACGACCGCATTTTTTCAAAAACTCTCTTGCCATAGGGTGGGAAGGAATACGTATACCAACGGTGTCAAGGTTTGCCGTAGCAATATCAGGCACGCAAGGCTTTTTTTTGAGAATTACAGTAATAGGCCCGGGTGCAAATGCTGCAAATATTTTTTTTGCGTTTTCATTACTGTAAGCTACTTGATTGATGGCGCTTACATCGTGCAAATGTATTATAAATGGATTATCCATGGGACGGTTCTTGGCAATAAAAATCTTTTTTATGGCATCTACGTTGGTTACATCGCCACCCAGTCCGTAAACTGTTTCGGTCGGAAATGCTACTATTTCTCCCTTTTGTATCAGCCTTGCCGCTTCATCTATTAGTTCATAACCGCCAACTTTAGTATCGTACATGTTTATCCTTCTTTATTTTAAGTTAAATATAGTTGTAATATCATTCTGTGTTGCCACAACTCTATTAAAAATATAAGAGCCTCTCTCCATTACTGTTTCCACAACATCGAGTTTTTCATACTTTGCTTCCAGCAATACATTGCCAGCAAAGCTTTTTAAGCCCAGCTTTCCATTCGCCTGGAAAACATACACGCCTTCCTTAATATTAACTACATCGGAAAGCAAAACCTTATTACCACTTTTGTCCACACGATAGTTTATATAAGCTGCGCCTTCCTTTTTTACCCCCAAACAATACTCTCCGAAAAACATAGTTAACTCTTCATATTCAAAGGGCAACAAGTATCTTCCATCGGTAGCTATTGCCCCGTAAGCGCCTTTCTCAGATTGAATATCATACTCGTAGGCCACAACTGCGCTATTATTACAGGAATAAGTTATAAAGGTATATGCTTTTTCCACGTAAGGCGCAAGAATATTTTCTTTCATATTCATATCGTAAATACTGACGCTTCCATAATAATTTTGATAAGAAGGGTCGGAAGTCTGTACTCCCTTGCCATCCACAAAAACAGGGGGCATTAGCAAATCTTCAAGCCTAATTATATTAGCCTTACTGTCCATCAAACAAAAGGAAATTTCTGCTTCATAATTTCCGCTATCCGCATAAGGCAGATAGTAATAATAAACTATGCTGTATTCTTCTTTTATTGAAGCTGCGGGATTTAGATAAGGCATGGAATAATTATATCTGCCGCTATCGCCGTCATAGTTGGATAAATTTTGAAGGTAACTAATAAGCTCGGAATAATAGTCACTATTATATTGATTAGCAACGTTTTCCACAATAAGCCATTCTTTCTGCGTTGCCGTTTTTGTCTTTACATTATACAAATCGCATCTAACATTAGCGTAATAAGTGGTGGATTCTCCAGTATAGGTGTCAAACTCCTCCAACACCATATTATATCCCACAAATACTTCTTGGCTTTGAATTTTTGCGGTGCGAGAAAACCATCCATTGCCTAGATAAAACACACTAACAGTTATCATATTAGCGTACTCATTTTCGGTATCTTCAGGAAAAGCATAGTAAAAATCCTTTTCGTTAAGCTCCAAATATCCGTTTATCTGCAAACTCGATAATTCGTAAAAATAAGCGTGGTTGTCGGCTACCGCCGCCAATATACCGTCATTAAGAGTAAAAACGTATTTACTGCCGCATTTTACGCGAAATACTTCAAGTAATGTATCTTGAGAATAATCATAAAAAGTACTAAACGCCAAAAGGGAGGAAGGTGTGGTTTTTATCCCCGGACAAACTATATAATCGCCCACAAAAGCAAACTGGTCATAATTGCTATTGTATTCCACCGAAAAATCTGTCAAATCCTTGGTATCTCCACCTTTATTATTGCGGAATTTTACCACTCCAATTCTATAAGTTAGTACATTCTTGTTTTCACTATCCTTACCCAAAGCGGGCTTGGTTACTATGGCATAATCGCCTTTAATTTTTATTACTGCAGTGTATTTTGGACTGCAAAATATCTCCTTATCCGAGGCAAAGCCTAATAAAAACATAGTTTCTTCTTCGCTACTTCCATATGGATTGACAACTTCGGTTTTGGTAATAAACAAGTCATTTTTTACATCATAGCTATATATAGA
>CAYIZR010000153.1:0-3249 GCA_964367755.1 uncultured Christensenella sp.
GTACAGTCCTTGCGGCGGATATGTTTTGCCTGCTTTTTTGCGGTCTTTAGTTTGCAGCGTTGTTTCAATAGCGCTTACGGGAAGTTTTCCTATCCCAATAAAAGCTAAGGTGCCGGCAATAATTCTTACCATATTATAAAGAAAGCCATTGCCGCATATCTCCAAAGTAATATCTTGACCTTCTTTGACAATGGAAGCTGAATAAATAGTCCTTACAGTACTTTCTATCCCGCTACCGGTGGAAGAAAAACCACGGAAATCATGCTCGCCTATAAATTTAGCGCAAGCTTCTTGCATTTTTGAAAAATCAAGGCGGTTTTCATCGTAAGGTATTTGGGCGGCAAGTTGGCACTTTAGAGGGCGTAGTGTTCTGCCGATATAGTATTTGTATACGTAGGTTTTTCTTTTTGCGTTGTATTGCGCGTGAAAATCTATCTCGACTGCTTGTGCATCAAGTAGTCTTATATCCTCAGGAAGAGTGGTATTTACTGCGGGACATAAACGGCTAAGAGGGAAAGTCCCTTCATAAATAAAATGGGCTTTTTGGCCTAGCGCGTGAACTCCGCTATCCGTTCTTCCGCTTCCCCATATTTTTATGTTACTTTGCAGAACCAGACTCAGTTTTTCTTCAAGAACTTGCTGAACGCTTAAGGCATTTTTTTGCCTTTGCCAACCTGCATAGTTTTTGCCAAAATATTCTATAGTTATAAGTATTTTCATATTAAATTAGGAAGTAAGACGCGCAAAGTAATTATTGCGCCTAAGTAAAGCAAGGTAAAAAACAAACCTAAAGCGTCACTTCTATTTAGACTTAGCTTTTTCATTTTGGTACGGTTTGGTGTTGCGTTATAACAGCGGGAATCAAGAGCTAGCGCAAGTTCGTCGGCTCTTTTGAAGGTAGAAACAAATAGAGGAATCAAAATAGGTATCAACGCCTTTGCCCTTTTTATCAATCCACCACTATCAAAAGAAGCGCCTCTAGCTTTTTGCGCCATCATTATTTTGTCTATTTCTTCCATAAGTGTGGGAATAAAACGTAAAGCAATACTCATTATTATAGCGACATCATGAACAGGGAAACCAATACTTTTTAGCGGCTTAAAAAGGCTTTCCAATCCATCCGTTAGATTCATTGGTGTTGTGGTGAGAGTAATAAGTGAAGTACCAATTACCAAAAAGATAAGGCGCATTGCCATTTTGGAGGCAAAAATAAGTCCTTCTGCGGTTATGGTAAAAACCCACCAAGAGGCGAGTACTTTGCCTTCTCCATAAAAAAAGACGTTAATAATTACTGTAATTACAATTACGAAAATTATTGCTTTTACCGTTTTTAGGATACTATTAAGCGGTATTTTGGATACCAAAATGCAAAAAGCTAAAAAGGAAAAACATACCAAATAGCTATAATAGCTTTTACAGACGAACATCGCTACAATAAAAATAAGAGCAGACAATATTTTTGTTCTTGGGTCTAATCTGTGAATGAAGCTGTCGGCTGGGTAATATTGTCCAAAGGTAATGTCCCTTATCATTTTGTCCTCCCCAAATAATCTTTAAGAGCGACAAAAAGTTCTTCTTTGCTTAAAATGTTCTTTATCAACGATATGCCTTTTTTGTCCAATAATTTTACAATGTTTACCGCGTGGGGAAGGGCAAGTCCCAATTCTTCTATGTTCTTGTTGTAAAAAAGGTCGGCAGGTGTTGTATCATATATAAGTTCTCCGTTTTTCAATACCAATACCCTTTGGGTGTATTGGGCAATCTCGTCCATATTGTGGCTTACGATTATTACGGTTTTTATATAAGATTTTTTCAAAGAAGCTATTAAGTTTAATATCTCTTTTTTCCCTCTAGGGTCAAGCCCTGCGGTTGGCTCATCGAGGATAAGTATTTGCGGTCGGTAAGCCAATACTCCGGCTATTGCCACCCTTCTTTTTTGTCCGCCGCTTATTTCTAGTGGCGACCTGTTTTTTATATCTTCAAAGTCCAAACCCGCCATAGTAATAGCTTCTCTAGCCGAAATTTCGGCTTCTTCCTTATTCATACCGAAATTTAGTGGCCCGAACATAACATCGGCAAGCACGGTTTCGGCAAACAATTGATATTCTGGATATTGAAAGAGCATTCCTATTCCCTTGCGCAGAAGGTTGAAATTAACTTTTTTTGCGGTAAGGTCAATATCCAAAACACTAATTTTGCCATTTTGTAATTTTATAAGCCCGTTAAGATGTTGAATCAATGTGGATTTTCCGCTTCCTGTACAACCCACAATTCCTACGCACTCGCCCTCGTTAATTGTAAAGCTAACATTTTTTAACGCTGCTTTTTCGTAAGGTGTTTTTGATGCATAAGTATAGGAGACGTTTTCTACTATAATTGACATATGGCCTCCACAAGTTCCTCATCTGTGAGACTTTGGGCAACATTATAGCCCATTTCGGATAACCTATATGACACTTCTGCTGATATTGGCAAGTCCAACTTGCTGTCCGATATTTTTTGATAGTTGCTAAAAACTTCTTTCGGAGAGCCAATAGTTATTAGTTTTCCTTCCTTCATAATGGCTACTCTGTCGGCGTTTATAGCTTCGTCCATATAGTGAGTAATTAGTACAACCGTCATTTTGTAGTCTTTGTTGAGCATTTTTATTGTTTGCAAAACTTCAGCTCTGCCAATGGGGTCAAGCATAGAAGTGCTTTCGTCCAAAATCAAAACCTCGGGACGCATTGCAAGAATAGCCGCTATCGCTATACGCTGTTTTTGACCGCCACTCAACTTAAAAGGTGTGTGATTGCGATATTGTTGCATATTGACAACTTGTAAAGCCCAATCAACACGCTTAGCAATTTCTATGGGGTCAACGCCTAAGTTCTCCGGACCGAAGGCAATATCGTCTTCTATTATTGATGCAACCATTTGGTTGTCAGGGTTTTGAAAAACCATGCCCACTGAGCTTCTTATTTGATATATTTTTTCTTCTTCGGTAGTCAAAATATTATTAACTTGTATTTCTCCTGAGTCGGGAAGGATAAAACCATTGATTAGCTTTGCCAAAGTTGATTTGCCCGAACCATTATGTCCGAGCAGAACCAAAAATTCACCTTTGCGTATATCCAAAGAAAAATCATTTACGCCTATTACAGTTTCTTCCTCGCTTTTGTACGAGTAACTGGCATTTTTGATGGAAATTATGTTCTCAATCATAGCCGTATGATAGCATAGTTCGGTAATTATTGCAAATAATTACAT
>CAYIZR010000154.1:0-3205 GCA_964367755.1 uncultured Christensenella sp.
ATTTATATTATTGTTAGAAGCAGGCGCGCCAAAACCTACGGGAGGATATCCCATAGGATTTCTATTTGCGCTTGTATTATTAGTTTGCTTCTTGTTATTGGCCATCTTACCACCTAATATTTATTTTTATTGCCTGTTAAGCTTTATCTTTTTAATATTCTAGAAATCTTCTTCAACGTCTGACATATCGCTTAAAAGTGGTTGTTGCTGACTAGAATAAGGCACCATAGCAATAGGCTGAACAATAGGGGTCATTTGTATATTAAAGCTAGGCTTTGCTACAGCCATAGGTATTCCGCGAGGATTAACGATAGTAAAACCAACTTTAATTCTTCCCGAAGTTCTTCTGTCTTTTTGAAGTCTTTCCATTTCTTCTAGCTGTAATTTTTTCTTCTTACTCATGACACACTCCTTCGACTATTTCGATTTTTTATAAGCGCAGCAACTACACACAAATGTAATAACAGGTATAGCTAACAAAGCATACATTCCGTAGCCAACATTTAGTACCGTACTCTTTTGAGTCAAATAATCCAAAGCTTTGGTTAATTCTATTTGGGCAACATATATTCCGCCTGCAGCCATAATAAGCGCGCACAAGAACATAACAATACTAATAAAACCAAAACCGTATTTTTTAACTTGACCCGACAAAGTTTTCTTTGAGAACAAAGCTACAACTGCCTTAATAAGACCAATAAAGGCAAACACTATTATTAGCAATGCTGCTGCCGGTACTGCATATAAAGCAATCTTAGTCATAATGTTAGCATCTGCTGTATTGTCGGCTAAATAGCTCTTATAAAAGTTACTGTCCAAATTTACTTTTGCCAAATCCTTAATGGTCCCCAATATAGGATCTATTATAGATATATTGATATTGTCTTCAATTTGAGCGCCTGGTTCTATGTAAGCAGCAACATAAGAATCGATATTAAGCACATTAACAACGCCCAGAGCGGCAGCCAAAATCACTACCAGCATAAATAATGCTACAATAATTAACGCTACTCCTCTCTTTTTTTCGTATAACTTACTTGCTTTTATTCCTCTACTTTTATTGTTGGCACCCTTATCTTTGTTTTTCTCTTGTAATTTGTCTTCAGGAACGGAAGCATTTTGATCATACCTAAATTCACTGCTTTTTGCCCAATCGTTAACTTGCCCCTTGGCTCTACACTTTGCATCGATGTATGCGCGGTAATAAGGACTACTTAGATAATCGGCATAGGTTATGAACTCAATATCATCCATTTCCACCATCGGCTTGATAGGTTGGGAGCTTTGATCGTTCAAATTATTTTTTGTCATACTTTGCTGCCTCCATTCTTTTTATATAAATAATTTTATAACTATTTTTTACTTTAACTCCTAAAGTGTCTTCCCTTCTTCGAAGTTTTCTTTTTTACCCGATACGCTGGATGCTATTATACTCAAAACAACTAGCGCAACAGCTACTACAAAACACACTATGAATCCTACTGTTAATAAAGCGTCGGTAACTTGCGCGTTTACCTTAATAGCAACAAGTACTGCCCCTAATACAAATATTAGTATACAAATTAATTGTAATAAAGCGGGAACTAAACCTAGTTTTCTTGCCCTGCCGGTAATTAACCTTACTAGGCTTTGAACAATCACTACCAAGCCAAATAAAATAAACAAGGAAAAACCAATGGGTATAATAACGCTGCTGGTATAATTAAGCGTTGTTGCCGCCAAATAATACTCTCCACCTGCAATAAAGCCAGGTACTGCTATACTGGCATTAAAAATACCATTTATTCCCCTAATTACATATTCTCCAAAAGCAAGGATTATTGAAGGATTACTTCCGGCAATTACTTTATCGCTAAGCACAGGAATAACTTCAAAATCTGCTTTAATTAGGCCTATTACCACACCTAATACAAGAACTGCCAAACTTAACACCAAAGAAACCAAAGAAAGCATCCTTACCTTGCAAGGAGAGCTTTGTTTGCTTACTTTTTTGTCGGCTTTTTTGTCTATATTTTTAGGAGTTTCTTCGTAAAAACTCAACGCTTTACTTGATACGTCCACTTGGGCGTTTTGGTTTGCGTTGGGAATAAATTTGTATACTAGTCTACTAGGATTATATTGATACAGCGGTTGATGAGGATTAAGATATGGCACAATAGATATAGGTTGAACAGTATGTTGTGCCGTTTCCCCTTGTGAATAACCATAGTTAGGCATAAATGCGTTTGAACCCTTATCTTCAAGAACTCTGCGCAAAGCCTCTTTCTCTGCCTTTATTCTTTCATCGGCTGCTTTTTCTATTGCTAATTTTTCGGCGGCAAATCTAGCCTCATATTCTTTTTCGGTAAGCTTCCTTTCCTCTTCAATTCTCTCTAATGCTGCCTGTTGCAAAGCGTTCTTGCTCATACGTAGCATATCTTCGTTAGCTTTTTCTGCAGCTATAACGCGGAGAACTGCTCTTCTTGCGGCGTTTTTCTCGGCGGTATCTCTAGCCGATTCCACACCATCACGGGCAGCTTTTTCAAATTGTCTTCTAGATGCTTCTACTTTTTCTTTTGCAGCTTCTTCTATGCCTGCTCTTTCTACTACAAGCTTTTGAGCGGCCGCTTTTAATGTCTTTTCTCTTTCGTCAACAATGACAGACTCGATTTCACTTTCTCTGCCACTAACTGCGTTTTCTGCCTTTCTTTCGGCGTCGGCTATTCTTTCTTCGGCGGCGTTTTCTGCGGCTATTATACGCAAAACTGCTTCTCTGGCAGTCATTTTTTTAATTGTTTCTCTTTCTTGCTCGATTTTAATTGCTTCTTGCGCCTTTATTTGCGCTGTCTCGTCAGCAACCCTACTTTCTACCAAACGAACTAGTTGTTGGTTGGCAACTTCCTTCTTATCCGAATCTATTTTGGCTTGCTCTTCAACGTACTCTGCCTTAATAGACTTCACGTTTTTGATTTTGTTCATAGCCTTAATGTACTCGTTTCTAGGACGCCTTTTGCCACAACGCACACATTGAGCAGCACTTATAGAATTCACCTTACCGCAATATTCACAAATATACGACAATTGATCCAAATTTAAGCTTACTTCCATTTCCGTTGCAAACTGCTCTTCGTTGTTTGTGTTTACGCTTTTTTCTGCCATTATTATTCTCCTTCGCCGAGGGTTGCTAAAGGACATAATTAGTCCATAAGCCCAATATGTATTATAT
>CAYIZR010000155.1:0-3189 GCA_964367755.1 uncultured Christensenella sp.
CTCTTATTGTTCTTTTATCAAGCTCTAGTTGTTGCTCGCCGCCCCCTCTTCGGGCGCCGCCTCCGCCTGCTCCACCGCCGCCTTGTCGCGACAAAACAGCCCCTTGCCCTAATACTCTTGGCAAGCTGTGTTTTTTTCTAGCAAGTTCTACTTGCAGTTTTCCTTCGTTACTGCTTGCGTGTTTTGCAAATATCTCTAAAATAAGCGTTGCTCTGTCAATAACATCAACTTCCAAATATTGCTCCAAATTATAAAACTGACTTCCACTTATATCGTTGTCAAAAATAACAATATCAGCTTCCAGCTCTAAAACTGCTTGCTTTAGCTCTTCTAGTTTACCTGTTCCTATATAATAAGCCTTATCGGGTCTATCCTTATGCTGAACCATATCACCTACTGTCTCAAAACCGGCAGTATTAGCAAGTAATTTAAGCTCATCGAGCGTATCATAATTTACTTTATCTTCAGTTATGTTGACAAGAATTGCTCTCGTCTTTTCCGAATCCATATAAATCTCCTCTAGTTGTATTTAGTATAACAAAAATGCGCCTGTTCTACAACTGAACAGACGCATTCTCCCTAAAATATTAGCTTTATAGTAATATACAGAGGACTCCGCCTTTGCCTTCGTTAACAATTCTTGACATTGTCTTCCTTAATTTGTTTTGTGTATCGGAAGGCATACTACTAAGTTTGTTATTAAGGTCTTCCTTTACAAGGGAATTTAGGCTCTTACCAAACATATTAGTATCCCAAATACCTTGCTTATTAGTTTCGAACTCGCTCAAAAGATACTTCATAAGTTCATCACTTTGCTGTTCACTTCCAATTATTGGGTTTATTTCGGTTTCTACATCCACTCTTACAATATGGAAAGATGGAGCCGAAGCTTTAAGTTTTACGCCGTATTGATTACCTTTTTTCACAAGCTCGGGTTCGGCAAGTTCCATATCCTTAACGTTAGGATTTACCACTCCATAACCGCCAAGTTTTACCTCTTCCATAGCCTTCCTTATCCCCTCATAATCGTTGTATGACTGCGACAACTTTCTTACAAAAGCAAGCAACTTATAGTCATCGTCAATATTGTTGTTACATTCTTGGCTCAAAACCTTAAAATACAATCCATCTTTTGCTTTACACGTTACAATTATTTCACCGTTACTCGGACGGAAAATTACATCGGGATTGCTCTCCATATACTCGCTCTCGGTAAAAATATTTTTTAGCAAATTGTAATCGCGCATTTTATTTATTTTTTCTGAATTTACATTTACTTCTTCCACAACATTTTGCAATATGCTGTTGTCAAAGCTTAGCGACCTCATCCACTTAGGTAAACTAACATTTATAGCTGTCACAGGGAACTCATAGAGTATTTTTGTCATAATATTGCCAATCATATCTTTATCCATATTCATAACATCACAAGCAATAACCGGCACATTATATCTTTCAATTAGGCTTTCTTGTAATCTAACCGTATCTGTTTCGTTAGGCTTTTTGGAGTTTAATACCACAACAAAAGGCTTACCTAACGCCTTTAGCTCTTTAACTACTCTCTCTTCGCTATCCACATATTTAGAACGGCTTATTTCGGTTATACTTCCGTCGGTAGTTACCAGTATGCCTACTGTAGAATGGTCTTTAATAACCTTACTTGTGCCAAGCTCTGCCGCTTCTTGAAAAGGTATCTCTTCGCTTAGCCAAGGAGTCTTTACCAATCTGGGTTTTTTGCCTTCCTTATGCCCTATCGCATCATCAATTAGGTACCCAACGCAATCAATCAACCTTACATTTGCGCTAGTTTTGTCGAAAGTAACGGTAATAGCTTCATTGGGAATGAATTTCGGCTCGGTTGTCATAATAGTTTTTCCGTCTGCCGATTGTGGTAATTCGTCAATTGCCCTTTTCAATTTATTTTTATCGGTTATTTTTTCTAGAACCAATTGCTCCATAAATCTTTTTATAAAGGTAGATTTGCCGGTTCTTACCGGACCTACCACTCCCAAATATATATCGCCGCCCGTACGGGTGGCAATATCGTCGTATATATCGTAATTTAACATAAATCGCCTCCAAAGTTTTGTTTATTAAAATTTATGAAAGATTAAGAAACATTATTCCTGCTTCTGCCAAACAAAAAGAGACGCCTTTATGAGGCGTCCCTAAAATATATATATTTAATTACTTACTTATACGTTTTTATATTAAAAATCTTCTAATTATTTATGCTTAGTTGTTTTTCCATATAAGCTAGCTTTGCACAGCAACACAAAACTCGCATAGCGACTTCTAGTTCTGATATTGGAGGAAAACTCGGCGCAATTCTCACATTACTGTCATTTGGGTCGATTTTGTAAGGATACGTCGCTCCTGCTCCGGTAAAAATAACTCCTGCTTCTTTGGCTAAAGCTACCGTTCTTTTGGCTGTTCCTTTTTCTAAATCACAACTTATAAAATAACCACCTTTAGGATTATACCAACTAGCTATACTGCTTAGTTCTTCTTTAAGTATTTTTTCAACTGCCAAAAACTTAGGTTTCATAATGGCAGCGTGTTTTTTCATATGCTCCAAAATGTTTTCGGGATTTTTTAGAAACTTACAATGAGCTAATTGATTTAGCTTGTCATAGCCTATTGTCTGCATAGCCATAAATTTCTTTTGACTGCTTAAGTTTTCTTCGCTGGCAATAACAAAGCTGACGCCACTTCCTGCAAAGGTAATTTTGGAAGTAGAACCAAACATATATACAATGTTTTCGTTGTTGTACTTTTTTGCCTCAGTTAGTATATTTTTAAGAGGAACATCCTCGGTAACAAAGTGAACCATATAGGCATTATCCCAATAAATTCGGAAGTCTTTTGCCTTAGGCTTTAGTTTTGCAAAACGCTCAACTGTATCATCACTGTACACAACACCTTGAGGATTGCTATACTTTGGCACGCACCAAATTCCCTTAATGGATTCATCCGACTCAACTAGTCTTTCAATCATATCCATATCAGGACCTGTTTCTGTCATAGGAATGGTAATCATTTCTATGTTAAAAAGCTCGGTTATTGCAAAATGCCTGTCATAGCCGGGAGCGGGGCAAAGCCATTTTAGTTTACCTTGGGAATTAAGCGGTTTGGCATCTAATACCCCAAACTGCAAAGATCTTTGCAAAAACTCGTACATAATAGACA
>CAYIZR010000156.1:0-3152 GCA_964367755.1 uncultured Christensenella sp.
TTTGTTAACTATAAAATATTATTTACGTTGTATAACAGATTTATTGCCGACAACGACTTTGAAAAATGTATAAAAATCAATAAAAAAGCTATTGACATAGACCTAAGAAAGTCAGTTTTATGCTATTATGATGCAAGTTTATTTGCCAAGGCGTTAAAAGAAATGTCAAAGTTTAAGTTTGGGTATAAGGACAAAAATTTTCAACGAGTAGAGCCTTTTACCGATAGCAGTATTGAGGAAGGTGACTACATACATCTTCCCAAAAAGTATTATGAGGAATTTATTAAAGAAGATTCTAGCGTAAATAACGGTATAATAAAGAACAAGCAAAAGTACTATATACCCGCTCTATTAAGTTTTGCAAACAATCTTTTTGATGAAGAGATACTTTTGCCTGTAGTGATAGAAAGGAGCGCGAATGATTAAAGCAATTTTGATGGATATTGACAATACTATACTTGATTTTCGTGAGTGTTCGAGAGATTCTATGAAAAAAGCTTACTTAGAGGCAGGGCTTACTTATGAGGAATATATGTTCGAAGTTTTTACCAAAACTAATGAACAGCTTTGGAGAGAAATAGAAAAAGGAACTTTAACTAAACAAAAATTATTAAAAGTCCGTTGGAATACTGTTTTTAGAAAATTAAACATAGACTATGACGGTGTAAAATTCGAGGGGCGGTTTCGCGCATTTTTGGAATTAAGCGGACATACTGTTGATGGCGCGAAAGAAGTACTTGAATATTTGAGCAAAAAGTATAAGGTATATGCGGCATCAAACGGTTTTGAAAAGATACAACATGGCAGACTTATAGAAAGCAAGCTAATAATTTATTTTCAAGAACTATTTCTTTCGGAAAAGGCAGGATATTCCAAACCAAGCCGTGGTTTTTTTGACTATTGCTTCAAAAGAATGGGCAATATTGACAAGGAAGAGGTAATAATAATTGGTGATTCTTTGCACGCGGATATGCAAGGCGGCTTAGATTACGGAATAAAAACTTGCTGGTTTAATTACAAAAAGGAAGAAATAAGCCAAGATATTAAGGTAGATTATATAATTGACGATTTATTAGGCATTTATAGCATCTTATAAACAAACATTGCAATAATTGCCGCTTGGTATTATAATAAAAATAATACATAAGGAAAAGGAAAAATGGAATTTTATAAAAAAGGTTCGTTGATATTTATACCCGATAATACAGATGAAAGCTTAGCAATTGAGCGTACTACGCATCTTGCAATAGCCGCTCACCAGGACGATATTGAGTTAATGGCTTATAGTGGTATTGCACAGTGTTTTAAGAAGCAGGACCAATGGTTTTCCGGAGTGGTAGTAACTGACGGAGCAGGTAGCTCAAGAGGTGGTCTTTACAAGGATTATTCCGACGAAAAAATGAAAGAAACAAGGATGCTTGAACAAAAAAAGGCGGCGATATTAGGGGAATATTCGGCGCAAGTTTTTTTGAATTACTCTTCGGCAGAGGTTAAAGATAAAAGTAATAATTTTGTATCTTGTGACATAGAAAATGTAATAAAAAACGCCAATCCAACAATAGTCTATACACATAATTTAGCCGACAAGCACGATACGCACACAGCGGTGAGTCTAAAGGTAATAAATGCTATAAGAAAGCTTCCAAAATCTTTGCGCCCAAAAAAGCTTTTAGGCTGCGAAGTTTGGCGGGATTTAGATTGGCTGTCCGATAGTGAAAAGGTAATAATGGACACAAGTTCTCGGCCTAGTCTTGCGGCAAGCTTAATAGGTGCATTTGATAGCCAAATAAGCGGTGGTAAGCGCTATGATTTGGCAATAGCGGGCAGGCGAGCGGCTAACGCTACTTACGGAGTAAGTCATAAGATTGACGGTACTAATTCCATTAGTTACGCTATGGATCTAACACCGCTAATGCTTGACGATAAAATAAGCCCAATTGATTATGTTTTAGGTTATATAGAGCTTTTCAAAGAAGACGTAAGGTCGCGTCTATCAAATTATTATGAGGTATAAAATGGATTACAAACAAACTCTAATGTGGAAAGAACTAAATCAAGCGCCTCAAGTTATTAAAAGTTGCGCCGCAAATAATCAAGAAATTTTGGAAGAAATTGCAAATGCCTTTTTTAGCAAAAAAATAAATTACATTTACGTTGTGGCAAGAGGAACGAGCAGTCACGCATTGCTATATTTTAAGTACCTTATGGAAGTAACTTGCGGTATTCCGGTAGCGGTAGGCGCGCCGGGGGTAATAACTCTTTATAACGGTAAGCTAAATTTATCAAATAGTCTGGTTATTGGTTGTAGCCAGAGCGGAGAAGCGGTAGACGTCCTTAGCGTTATGCAAAGGGCAAACAGTCAAGGCGCTCTAACGGTATCGATTACTAACTACAAAGACAGCCCTATGGCAAATGAGTCGAGTTTCCATTTGTTCCTTTCGGCAGGAGAAGAAAAAAGCGTTGCTGCAACCAAGACTTTTACCGCACAATTAGCTATTTTGCTGTGCCTTGCTGCAAAATTGGGTGGTAGCAACGCCTTTGCCGAAAAGCTAAGCCTTGCCGCCGAGGAAGTAAATGAAAACTTAACAAAAATAGATCAATTAACCACAACTTTTGCCGATAAATACAAGGACATTAAAGATGGTTTTGTTTTGGGAAGGGGATATGCCTATCCAATTGCGCTAGAAGCTGCATTAAAGTTACAAGAGACTTCTTACATAGCGGTAAAAGGGTATGCAACTAGTGACTTTTTCCACGGACCTATGGCAATGGTCAACGAGGCAACGCCTGTTATTTTTTACGCTCCCGAATATAAAAATGAAAGTTTGGCAGAAAATATCTTTTGCGATGAAGTAAAAGGCATTGACAAGATGCTTTCTCTAAAGGCGCGAGTACTTGTAGTTACTGACGACAAAAAGATTAAGGCAAAATACCAAGATATATGCGATGTAGCTTTCCTTCCTTGCACGTCCGAATATTTTGCGATATTCTCCTTTGTTTTGTTCGCGCAAATGTTTGCTAACAAAATCAGTTGCCTTATTGGGAACAATCCTGATAGCCCTAGAGCGCTAAATAAAGTTACTATCACCAAATAAAACCAGGCAATTAAAAAAAATTGTTGACATCATACAAAAAATTACATATACTAATAC
>CAYIZR010000157.1:0-3118 GCA_964367755.1 uncultured Christensenella sp.
TGATATATATTTAAGCAGCGACAGTAAAATAACCAATGTGATACCGTCGGATATTCCTTCTTTAATTTATCGAACAAACATTAAAAAAATACTTTGCAACGGAAACGTTTCTTATAATGTTTTGATAAAAAATTATCCTCATCTTATACCTATGGCAAAAAAAATGCCCTCCACAAGTCCGGCTAATGCCGCTTTTTCTTTTGAAAAGCTTGTTGTCGCTTGGGGTAATGAAATAAAAGCTAATTGGTATTGACATAACTTACAAAAAGTATGTATAATTACAATAATTGTTTAATGATATTTTTGCTGTATCGAAATAATTTTTTTTAATGTATGGAGGAATAAATTGTCGGAAATCAATATAGAAGACCTTATTTGCAAACCTATTTTTTTTGGGCGCAATCGCGTTTTTCGGGTCTATAAGGGCGGCAAGCAGTATTCGCGTTTGTGCGGTGATGAGCCAGTGGACAATATGTTTCCCGAAGAGTGGATTGCGAGCAAAGTAAAAGCGGTTAACCCAAAATATTTTGGGGAAAGAGACGGAGTGTCAATAATTGAGGGTACAAAAATCTTTTTTGACGATTTGTTAAATAAATACTCAAAACAGCTTTTAGGCTCAAGAAAGTACGACTGTTTGGTAAAATACCTGGACAGTGCTATAAGACTACCTATGCAAGTTCATCCCGATAAGGCTTTTTCCAAAAAATATTTTAACAGCGAATATGGCAAAACCGAAGCTTGGTTAGTAATAGACACTCGTCCTGATGCAAAAATATACTTTGGATTTAAGGATAAGATAAATAAAGATAAGCTGTCAAAATATGAAGAGCGCAGCTTAGTTGAGAAAGATATAATGGCTGGTATTATGAACGAAGTAAAAGCCAATATCGGGGATATATATTTGATAAAAGCAGGACTAATCCACGCCATTGGAGCAGGTTGCACGATAGTTGAAGTGCAAGAGCCAACTGATTTTACCATACAACCCGAAAACTGGTGCGGAGATTATCAGATAAGCGAACAAGAAAAATACATAGGATTAACTAAGGAAATAGCTCTTGATTGTTTTGACTACAATCTGTACGGCAAAAAAGCCGTTGATTGCGCTCGCATTATTCCCAAAACGGTAATTGATGAAAAAGGCTACAAAAAGGAAATATTGATAAGCTATGAAGATACACCTTGTTTTGCCCAAAACCGCCACACCATAGATAATGGTAGTTTTGTTATGAATTATGGACCTTCGGTATGGATTGTACTAGACGGAGAGGCAACTATTTTTGGCAAGGAATATTCCCGCAATATCAAAAAGGGAGAGTATTTCTTTTTGCCTTATATCTCGCAAGGAAAGTTTAGCGTCAGCGGAAAAGCAACACTTATTGAGTGTTTACCTAGCAAGCAGGATTTATGATGAATAATAATTATTACGGAGATTTTCATACACATACAAAATACAGCGACGGTGCAGGCACGGTAGAAACCAATGTAAAAAGTGCAATAGAAGCTAATCTCAAGGCGGTAGCCATTACCGACCACGGCTTTAGTAACCCAAAACGCTTTAGTTTGCGATTTGAGAGCTATCTAAAACAGCGCGAGGAAATCATAGCCGCACGCAAAAAGTATCCGCAAATTGAGATTTTGCACGGTGTAGAGGCAGATATAATAGGCACTGACGGCACTATTGATATGACTGATGAACAATGCGAGCATACTGATATTTTGGTAGCGGGCTTCCACCGATTTGCAAAGCCAAAAAGCAGAAAGGACTTTTTTGAGTTGTATTTTAATGCCAATACATATTTGCCTAAGTATTTTGCAATACCTTCTCCAAAAAAACTTGCCCAAAACACTGATGCGGTTATTAAAATGATAGAAAGATATCCCATAGATATTTTGGCGCATCTTAACAGCTGTCTTATTACAGACGGAGTGGAAGTAGCTAAGGCTTGCGCCGAATTGGGCGTGTTGTTAGAGCTAAATGTAAAGCATTTTAATTTGTTAGAGCGTGATTTTGATAAGCTTATGCAAACGGACGTTCTTTTTATTGCCAGTAGTGACGCCCACGCTTCCCAAAAAATAGGGCAGTTCCAAAAAATTGACGATTTTTTATCCGCTCGTAGCGTTGATTTGTCAAGAATTGTTAACATTGGCGATAAGCGTCCCATTTTCCGCCGTGATAAAAACAAAATTATGAGTAGCAAGTAAAATGCACCTTTTTAGTTGTGTCCAACTTTTGGCGTGCATTTTATTATGCGGTCGTTTTTTTTATTTAGCATTGTTTTAATTATCTTAATATAGTAAAGAAATTATCAGGTGGTAATTCATCTTTTACAATATCTAGCGCATATACTTCAAAAATACTATCGAGTAAATCATTCCAAAGAATATTTTTGTCGGAGAAATACGCTGTAATGCCCTCTAGTTGACCAGCTGTGTAAAGATTTATCATTGGTTCATAAGATGAAATAGAAGAAAAAGCATCTTCCAGGCCTTCTATCACATTTCTAATGATAGAACTACTAGCAGAATTTTTGGCAACGCTCAAAATTAGTGGCATTAGATTACTATCGTAGCATTCTAATATGCCTTCCTTAAATAATAAATCCAAATCGATATCTATTTGCTCATATTCAGGAAGGGAGGCTTTAATATTAGCACTTTGGGAGTCAATATAGTAAAATAGCGAAGTAAATACATATTTAAGCATATCTACTTCTATACTGTCTTCGATATTTTGGTCTCCTGCAAAAATATTTCCTGCAAAAAATGAAGCAAGCTGCGAGGCGGTTTTGTAAGAGCTTTCGGGCAGAGTAATGTCAAAGCCTTGAAGTATACGCTCAAGGGAGGTATTGTTATTTTCGTCTTTTATATACAGGGGGTTATTGAGCATTTTACTAACAGCGTTAGGCAGTAGTATATCCATTAACATTCCAATTTGCCCGCCAAAATTTACTCCGCTAAAAGGTCCGTCTACACTTGTATAATTAGCAATCAGGTCATCTTCTAAATAAGTAGTAAATTGTTTGTAACAGTAATCGGGAAAGTTACTTGATATTTTTTGTTTTTCTTCCGCATTGCTAAATTCTGATACATAAGACAAATTTATTCCATTTATTGT